>CAJXMS010000076.1 GCA_913056475.1 uncultured Bacteroidota bacterium | reverse complement strand
CATGATCTGGCGCTCTTCGTCTTGTTGGGGGTAGGTGATCACGGTCTTGAGCATGAATCGGTCGCTCTGGGCTTCGGGCAGGGGGTAGGTGCCTTCTTGTTCTACCGGGTTTTGGGTGGCCAGTACCAGGAAGGGCTCGGGCAGGGAGAAGGTTTCATCGCCGATGGTTGTCTGCCGTTCTTGCATGGATTCCAGTAGGGCGCTTTGCACTTTGGCGGGGGCCCGGTTGATCTCGTCGGCCAGTACGAAATTGGCAAAGACAGGGCCTTTTTTGACCGCAAATTGGTGCTCTTGCATGTTGTAGATCTGGGTGCCTATCACGTCGCTGGGTAGAAGGTCCGGGGTGAACTGGATGCGGCTGTACTGGCCGTCCACAGCCTGGGCCAGGGATTTTATGGCCAGGGTTTTGGCCAGGCCGGGTACGCCTTCCAGGAGGATGTGCCCATTGCCGAGCAGGGCGATGAGCAGGCGCTCCAGCATGGTTTTCTGGCCCACGATGGACTTATTTACTTCGAGCATAAGAAGCTCGATAAAGGCGCTTTCTTCTTTGATCTTGTCGTTGAGTGCCTGAATGTCAGGGCTACTAGAAGGGGCCTCCATGAGTTGTTTTTTTGAAATGTTTGTGAATCAAGGATCTATGCGGGTTGCAAAGGAAAGCAAATTTGGATTTACTTATTACCCGAAAATCGGGCCAAGTAGAGCATGACAGCTGTTAAAAAGGCGTTAAAAAACGAAGGGGGAAAAGGGGGTTTGGGTTGAAGCTGCTTTTACCGGTTATTTGCTAGTTTGGATGGACGGTAAGCAAGAAGCTCCTAAAAATAGACAGAAAATCCCATTATGGGAATAAAAAGGGCACGGTTTCCTCTCAGAATGCTGAAGCTCAGGTATCGGTGTTTTTGGCCGGGATATTGATTCTTTTTAAAGATTAAGGTAAAAGATGAGCTCCATTTTAAAATTTATATGTCTTCTGGCCTTGTGGTTTCCTTCATGGGCCGTGGCAGCGGATACCCAGCCACTGCTGGCTCAGCGGGGTGAGCTTCCCATGCCTGAGCAGGAGCTGGAAGGTAGCGTAAGGCTGGAAGGAACGTGGCGCATGATGTGGAAACAGTTTATTCCAGTGGATAGCCTCGATCAGGTGGGTCGCTGGGAGAAGGTGTCCTTTCTTACCTCTTGGGATAAGCTGGCCGATCCGCTCTTACGTGATCGTAGCCAGGGTTTTGCTACGTACCACCTGTCCTTATTTCTGCCAGGCCAGCGCCCTCGGGAAGTGGGTTTGTTGATGCCTGAATTTCATACCGCTTACACCTTGCTGCTAAATGGGGATACGCTGGTGCAGAATGGACGGCCGGCTCGAATAGCTTCGAAAAGCCGTCCGGCTAAGCGCCGCCGCCTAGTGGAGCTTGAGCTGCGGCCGGGCGATAACGACCTGGTTCTTTACGCCAGTAACTTTGAATATTACCGGGGCGGGGCGCAGTCACCCATTTACATGGGACCCATTTCGGCGCTGCAGGCGCAACAAAATTCCATAAATAGCACGGCTTTATTTCTGTCGGGTGCCCTGTTGGTCATTGCTATATCTGCCCTTATTCTCTACTACTTCCAGCAGCGACAGCGCTACTTTCTTATGATAAGTCTCTTTTCGCTGTTGTTTATCTATCGACTGCTGGGAGCCGACACGGATTTGCTGGCCCAGCTCTACCCAGGAGTTTCCTGGCAGTGGGCCTTGCGCCTGGAGTATGCTTCCCTGGCACTGGCCGTTCCTACGCTGGCCTGGGCATACCGCTGGATGATCCGGCCGGTGGGCTCCCGGCGATGGTTTCAGGCGCTCACCGGGATTTCCCTACTCATGCTGCTAAGTCTATTGCTACCCACATCTACTTTTAGCGCCCTGTATCCTTTTTATCTGCTGGCTACGCTCGTGCTGAGCCTGGTCATTGTAGGGATTTATCTTTCCCGTTTCCGGCCCAGTCATACCTTGGCCTGGGTGGTGGCACTGGCGCTTCTGGGGATTGGTGGCGGTTCCCTGCTACGGGTATCTACCTTTTTCAATCTTTTTTCCGGCACCATACTGGCCTCTTTCGGCGGCTATGGGCTTTTTGTGGTAGCCCAGGCCATTGCTCTGAGCCAGCGATTTGGTTATAACCTTCGCCAGGAAATACAGCGCACGGAAGCTGCCAAGGTATCCCAGCGCTACTTCCTTAATTCGGTGAGTCATGAGCTGCGTACACCCATGAACGCCATCCTGGGGCAGAGCCAGGTACTGGCCGATTCCGGCCTGAGCAAGGAGCAAAGCAAGAAGCTGGAGGTGCTAAAAAAGAATAGCGAAGAGCTTAATCGTTTACTGCTGGACTTGCTGAATTTTTCAGCCTTAGACAGTGGAAAGCTAAAACTAAATACTCAGAAATTTGACTTACGTGCCCAAATTGAAAGCACTGCGCAGGAAGTAGAAAACCAATTTATCAAGAAAAAACTCTCCTTCACTATGAAGCTGGATCCCAATATTCCCAATACCCTCGTGGGAGATCCTGAAAAAGTGGAGTTGATCATTAGGCACTTGCTCCATAATGCCTTTAAATTTACCAAAACCGGGGAAGTAAAGTTGGCGGTAAAGGTGGCTGAACGGGACAACAATAAGGTGGGCTTTTACTTCCAGATAAGCGATACAGGGCCTGGAATGAGCAAGAAAGAGGTAGACCGCCTCACCGAGGCCTTTACGCAAGGAGATGAAGGCAATACCCGGCAGCATGGGGGAACGGGGCTGGGGCTCAACCTCAGTACGCGCCTGGCAGAGCTCATGGGCGGAGAGCTTTTCCTGGATTCAAAACCCGGGAAGGGTACCGCAGCTACCTTTACCCTTACCCTGCCCGTACCTCGAATGAACTTAAGTCGTGAAACGGAGTACCTGCGGGAAGACCATCAGCAACTGGACCCCGCCCTGAAGATCCTCTATGCCGAAGACAATCCGGTAAACCAGAAGCTGCTTACCATGATGCTCAAAAATATGGGTTACGAAGTAGACCTGGCCCAAGATGGGAAAGAGGCCGTTAAAATGGCAGCCAAAAAGACCTACCACATCATTTTTATGGACGTCCAAATGCCCGAGATGGACGGCATAGAAGCCACCAGGCAAATCATAAAAGAAGAGCAGCACCGTCCCATTATTATTGCCGTGACCGCCAATGCCGACGTAGCGGATCAAAAACGCTGCCTGGAGGCTGGGATGAACGATTTTATTGCCAAACCCTTTAATGCTAAATCCCTAAAAGAAGGTCTTATCAAATGGCAGGGGTTAAGAAGATATTTGGACGGCGACAATGAGCAAGGCGTTTTTCAAAACATTTCCTAAGTTCTTAGCGCATCAGCTTCCCCAGTATGCACCGCTGGAAAGCCAAAGGCCGCAAGGAGGCGGCGATATCAATGATGCCTGGCAACTGCAAACCGCCCGTGGTCCGCTCTTTTTGAAGATGAATGACGCCCGGCAGTATCCCGGGATGTTTGCCCGGGAAGCAGAGGCCCTAAAGTACCTCAAGGTTCACAGCCCTTTTCGTATCCCAACGGTGATCAGTGCAAGCGAATGGGAAGGCCAGGCTTTCCTGCTTTTGGAGTGGATTCAACCGGGCCCTGCCAATGGGCAAACCGGAGAAAAGCTCGGGAGGCAACTGGCCGAACAGCACCTTCATCAAAGTGCTCATTTTGGCTGGGAAAAAGACAATTACATGGGCAAGCTCGTTCAGCCCAATCGAAGGATCGCGCAGTGGGCCGAGTTCTTTGCCTCCCAGCGCATTGAGCCCCTGTGGCGGCAGGCACGCGACCAGGGTTTCTTTAGTGCCCGCGATAGCCGGCGCCTGGAAGAGGTATTGCACCGCCTGGAAAAATGGGTCCCGCAGGAGCCGCCCGCGCTGGTGCACGGCGATCTGTGGGCGGGTAATTTTCTGGTAGATCAAAATGGCCAGCCGGTCCTCATTGATCCGGCCCTGCACTTTGGGCACCGGGAGGCAGATCTGGCCATGATGGACTTGTTCGGTGGTTTTCCCGCCGCGGCCTATGAAGCTTATCACCGCCGGTATCCGCTGGAAGGCGAGTGGGAAGCGCGCCTTCCCTTACATCAGTTATACCCCTTATTGGTACACGTAATCCTCTTCGGTGGGGGATATGCCGGTCAGGTAAGCGCTATTTTAGGTCGCTTTGGTAGCTAATCCCTGGTGGACGGCAACCAGTTGATGCTCTGCCACCGCATATACGCAGGAACGGGTTTTTACCGGTAGGGTGTGAAGCCCCGTAAAGGCCCCAAAGGCCGGTAAAATACCTTCCCTTTCTTCCCAGTAAAAGCAGGGTAGGCGCATTCGCTGCTTGCCCCTGCCGTGCAGCATCACCCCCGGATGCAGGTGGCCGCAGAGCGTGGGGCTTTCCGAAGCTTCGGGAGGATGGTGGGCCAGCGCCAGGCCTTGGCGCCAGTAGGGCTCCGGATGGCATAGCAAGCCGCTCTGGCGGTACGCCGCTTTGGGGAAGATGTCGTGATTGCCCAGGACCAAATGAAATTTTACCGCGCTATGCGCCGCCATAAATTGTTTGAGCAGCAGCCATTCGCTGTTCATTTCGCTGTGAAACAGGTCGCCCAGAAAAATAACTTCCCGGGGCTGCCACTGGGCCAGAAGGCTTTCCAGACGCTCCCAGTTTTGCCGCGTGGCGGCGGGAGGCACACCCATACCCGCTTTTCGAAAATGGGTTACCTTACCCAGATGCGCATCGGCTATCAAAAGCGCTCTTTCCTCTTCCCAGAAAAGGGCCTTTTCCGGGAGCATTTGCCAGTGATAACCTGCCCATTCCAGGCCGCAAGCACCGCTGTACCGGGTTTCTTTCATGAGCCGGCCTTCCTTTGATCGGTGCTGTCCTGCAGGCTGCCCTGCGATAGGAGGCTTAGGTAGTGTTGGTAGCGCAGGAAAATATCCCGTACGTATTGGTAAGGCTCTTCCCCCCTTACAAAGCCGTATCGAACCACCGGGTCCCGGTAGTATTTGCGGCTGCCCATCTTGCGGAGAAGCACTTCCACGTTATCGTCGTATACTTGGGGGTCTTTGCCATACTTTTCGGCCAGCCGCTGGGCATCCAGCAGGTGGCCGTAACCGCAATTATAGGAGGCCATGGTAAATTTGATGCGCTGAACGCTGTCCGGTATTTTGTCCCATTTCTCCCAGATATCTTGCAGGTACTGCGTACCCGCGCGTAGATTTTGATCCGGGTTAAAGGGCCTTCTTAAGCCCAGGTCTCCGGCGGTGCTGGGCATGATTTGCAGCAGCCCTTGCGCCCCGGCCCAGGATTCTGAGCGCGGGTCAAAGCGGGACTCCTGATACACCTGAGAAGCCACCAGCCGCCAGTCCCACCCCAGGGAGTCCGCGTACTTTCTGATCACACTATCATAGCGGCTTATTTTCCCGGTGCGCCGGCTGTAAAACTCGCTGGCGATTTGCCGGCGGAAGCGTTTTTTGTTCTTGAAGTACTTGTTGTAGAGCACGTAATACACATCTTGCTTTTTGATGTTCTCGATCCATCCGTTTACCGCTTCCAGGAGTTGCGGGGAGTTCTTGCGCACGGCCCAGGCGATGCGTTGGGCAAAACTTACCGGGGTATTGATATCGAGCTGGGGGTAGTAAGTTTTATGAATGGCCGCGATATTGTGATCCGCTACCGTATACCGGATCCTTCCTTCCTTTACCCACCGGATCAGGTCCTCTGTATTGGCTTCTCCTACGTTGGTATCCAGGTATATGGAGCCTCCCAGCTCCTCTTCCAGGTTCATCATGCGCTGGTAGTAGCTACTGCGGCGGGGTACGTGTACGGTATCTCCGATGAGGTCTATTACATCATTGGCCAGGTATTTATCGATTTTATAGCCCGGCATTTGGCGCCAGCCTTCGGGCCGTCGCTGCACCAGCGTTTGGTGGGTTACGTAATGAAACTTAGTAAAGCTCACAATCTGCCGCCGGGGCTCCGTCACCGTAAGGCCGTAGGCGATGAGGTCTCCCTTGCCACTGTTGAGCAGGTCAAAGAGTTCATTGATATTCTTAGCCACCACCACTTCCAGTTCGAGGTCCAGGGATTCGGCCAGCCGTTCCAGTAGTTCGTATTCAAAACCCATGGGCTCGCCCCGGTAAAGGAAGTAGCTGGTACTGTTGTAGATGGCAATGGCCCGGAGCACCCCGTCTTCGCGTATCTCGGCCAGGTCCCTTTCTACTTGCGGGCCTCGGTATTGCGTTTGCGGGGCGGTAGCGGGTGCTATTTCTTGTCGTCCACAGCTCGCTAGGAGCCATAGGCCCATCAGGGCGGCGTATTTCCATACTTTCATAATGGGGTAATATACAATTATTCTCCCGGCTCGATGCGTCCGGTTTTAACCTAACGAGCCCCATGAAAGGCTTACCATGGGGCTCGTTATCGTTTTAGGGCCTGGCGGCCAAATGTAAATTTTCCGCCGTTTACATTTCGCTTGCCTCCATGGATTCTTTTTCAGCGGGCGCTTCCTCGGTCCGGTTGCTTTTTTGACTCGGCGCCTCGTAAACCAGGTTCATCTCGTCGATGAGGCGGCTGGCATTCGCGTATTTGTCCACGATGAAGAGGGTATAGCGAATATCTACGGAAATGGTGCGCTGCAGCTCGTTTTCAAAGTAAATATCGCCACTCATGGCTTCCCAGTTGCCGTCAAAGGCAGTACCGATGAGCTCCCCGTGGCCATTGATCACGGGGCTGCCGCTATTGCCACCGGTTATGTCGGTATTGTGGATGAAGCATACGGGCAGCTCGCCTTTGTCATTGGCATACGGTCCGTAATTTTTATTGCGAATAAGGGTCGCCAGTTTGGCCGGTACCTTAAACTCCGGATCATCATTGTCCATTTTCTGGAGGATACCCTGGGCGGTGGTGTAGTACTGATAGCGAACGGCGTCGCGCGCTTTGTAGCCGCCCACGGTGCCGTAGGTTACCCGCATAGTGCTATTGGCATCGGGAGCATACTGTTTGTCGGGGTTCATTTCCCGCAGGCCGGCCGTCCACAGTCGGTAGGCCTTGTCCAGCTTGTTTTCGGTTTTGGCATGGGCACTATTACTGCCCTGGTAGCTTTTATACAAGCTGCGGCCTATTTCGATGGCCGGGTCTTTATCCAGGGTTTTTTGTTTGGGCTTCTCAAAAAAGGCCACCAGCTCGCTGCTATCGGTGAGGAAGGTCTTTTTGAACACCTTGCGGGCGTATTTTTGAAAATTGCCTTTGTACTTATCGCCGGCTTCGGCAAGGAATTCCGGCTGCTGCTCCTGGGCAATGTTTTGGTAGTACAGACCAAAGAGGCTGGCCATAAGTTCTTGGTCCAATTCCGCGTTATAGTCGCCGTAAAACTCAGCGGCGTTTTCCATGGCCCCTTGTTTCAGCGCCTTCATCCGCGGCTGCATTTTTTGTTTGAGCGCTTTTTCGGCGGAGTCTGTCTCGGCGTTGGCTATTTTTTCTTTCATCTGCAAATAGCGGCCCAGGAGGCGGTCCATTCGAAAAGCGAAAAGGGGGATTTCGGGGCCTATGAGGCCGGCTTCCAGCACGTATACATTAGATTTTACGTAATCGTCCTTGGCCTGGTAGGCCTCTTCAAACATCGATAGTACGTCCCCGTACTTTTCCTGCCGCTGCGGGTCTTGTTTTACCCAGCGGCTAAACTGCTTTTCGATGGCCTTTTTCTGCTCGTACACATTGTTTTGCTTGAGCTGTTTGGTTTGACCTATGTAGTATTTCCAGTAGTTGGCGGTTTGGGCGTATTTGCTGGCGTATTGGATTTGGGTGGCCTTATCGGCGTCCATGTAGCGTTTCATAATTTCCAGCTTTTTGTCGCGGATTTTGACCACCGTGGGGTTATATTTATCGATGGCCTGCTTTACCCCGTAGCTGGTAAGATAACGATCGGTACTGCCGGGGAAGCCCATTACCATGGTAAAGTCGCCCGGATTAACGCCGCGCATGGAGATGGGCAGCGCGTGCTTAGGTTCAAAGGGCACATTCTCTTCGCTGTATCGAGCGGGCTCATTGTCTTCCCCGGCATAGATGCGGAAAAAAGAGAAATCCCCCGTGTGGCGGGGCCACATCCAGTTGTCGGTATCGCCGCCAAATTTACCGATGGCTGACGGAGGCGCACCTACCAGGCGGACATCTTTAAACACTTTGTACTCTTTTAAATGTAAGCGAATTTGCTGTTTAGATTGGACTTCGGTTTTTTCTCCTTGAAGAAAACGTGGAGTTTTATCTACAGCATATTTTTTAGAATAACCCGTCATTTTTGAAAATCCATCATTTACCCACAAAATCTTTTGATCAGCATCTGTAATAATCAAAGCATCGTAATCTGCTTTTTTGAATAAATCTTTCATATTTACATCCCAACTAAATTTTTCAGCAAATACGGAAACTTGATGTACATCGGCTTCAATTTTAGACAAATGTATCAATTCATGAAAGTGTGAAATATACACATCCCAAGATTGTAAAGGCATAAATCGAATGGCATTTGAGCCAATTTTCATCTTAATTTTTTGGTATTCTTTAGTCGAGAGCGAAGACAAATAAACATCTAAGCAACTCATTTTTGCAAATTTATGTTTCATATTATTAAATTTTAATCATTCACTAACCAAGCCATTGGCTTTAAGATTGTTAATAATTGGAATTATTATACAGTCAGCTAAAACTAAATATTGTGTGCTAAAACTTT
>CAJXMS010000075.1 GCA_913056475.1 uncultured Bacteroidota bacterium | reverse complement strand
AGCGGCGGTAAAGCTCATCGGCGGGAATACGCCCGCCCGCTTCAAGCAAAGCGCGAAAGCGCTGGGCTACTTCGGGATTAAAGAGGCCCTTCTCCTGGAAAAATTCAAAGGCATCGGCATCCAGTACTTCGGCCCATTTGTAGCTGTAATACCCGGCCGAGTAGCCGCCCTGGAAAATGTGGCCAAAACTGCAGCTCATATTGGTTTCTTGCACGGCGGGCAGTAAGTCGGTAGGAGCAAAAACTTCCTGCTCGTAATCGCCCACGGAAGTGATGCCGGTGGGATCTACGTCGTGCCAGGCCATATCCAGCCGGGAGAAGCTCACCTGGCGCACGGTGGCGCGGCCTTCCATAAAGGTAGCGCTGCGCCGCAGCTGCCTTACCCATTCGGCGGGCAGGGGATCATCGGTCTGGTAATGGCGGGCAAAGTCGTCCAGGCATTCTTTTTCGTAGCACCAATTTTCCAGGATTTGGGAGGGCAGCTCCACAAAGTCCCAGAACACGTTGGGGCTGGTAAGGCTGGCGTAACGGCCCTGGGCCAGCATGGCGTGGAGGGCGTGGCCAAACTCGTGGAAGAGAGTAAGCACCTCCTGAAACGTAAGCAGGGAAGGTTTTTGGGCGGTGGGTTTGCTGAAATTACAGACGATGCTCACGTGGGGGCGGTACTCCTGCCCATCTATTTGATGCTGCTGGCGGTAGAGGGTCATCCAGGCGCCTCCCCGCTTGCCTTCCCGGGGGTGAAAGTCGCCGTAGAAAATGGCCAGGTGCTGCCCCTGCTGGTCTTTTACTTCGTAGGCATGCACATCCGGATGATAAAGAGGGATGTCTGTTCGCCTTTCAAACTGCAGACCGTAGAGCTTTTGGGCTACCCCGAAAGCGCCCTGGATCACGCGGTCCAGTTCAAAGTAAGGCTTGAGCTTCTCATCCTCCAGGGCAAAGCGTTGCTGCTTGAGCTTTTCACTGTAATAGGCTACATCCCAGCGCTGGAGTTCTTCCAGGCCATCCCGTTCCCGGGCAAAGGCTTCCAGCTCCTTCATTTCTTCCCGGGCCACGGGAAGCGCAGGAGCCAGGAGTTCTTCCAGAAATTGGTGCACCTGGCGGGGACTGCCGGCCATGCGCTCGGCCAGCACGTAGTCGGCATGGTTTTTAAAACCGAGAAGGCGGGCTCTCTGGTAGCGGAGGCGCGCTATTTCGAGTACTATTTCCTGATTGTCGTGCGCTCCGCCCTGAAAAGCTTTACGTCCGTAGGCCAGAAACAATTTTTGACGCAGGTCACGCCGATCGGCGTAAGTCATAAAAGGGAGGAAGCTGGGCATTTGCAGGCTGATGCGGTACTTGCCCTCTTCGCCTTTTTCGCGGGCCTCTTCGGCGGCGGCCTCTTTAAGGGAGGCGGGCAGGCCCGTCAGGTCCTCTTCTTCCAGGTAGAGTTCGTAGGCATTGGTTTCGGCCAGGACATTATCGCCAAACTGGAGGGAGCGTTGGGCCAGCTTTTCGTCCAGCTCCCGCAGTTGGGATTTGTCGGTTTCGTTTAGCGCAGCGCCGTTTCTTTCAAAGGCGCGGAAGGTTTGGCGCAGCAGCTCTTTTTGCTCTTCATCCAGGGTGTACTGATCGCGCTGCTCCCAGACGGTTTTTACCCGCTCAAACAGCGCCTCATCAAGCATAATATCGTTTTGGTAGCGGGTAAGCCAGGGGGAAACCGTTTGGGCGATATCCTGCAGCTCGGCCGATGTCTCCGCGGAAAGGAGATTGAAGAAAATGCTGGTGACCCTTTCCAAAGGGGCGCCCGCCTGCTCCAGGGTTACGATGGTGTTCTCAAAGGTAGCAGGTGCTGCCTGGGCTACGATCTTCTGGACATCGGCCCGCGCCCATTCGATGGCCTTTTCGATGGCCGGTTGGAAGTGAGCGGTTTTGATCTGGTCAAAAGGGGGAACGCCGTGGGGCGTGTCAAAAGACGCTAAAAGGGGGTTCTGGGCGGGGTTATGGGTCATAGAACTTAATTTTGGCGCCCGGATTCTAAGATCCGGGGCGGGTATCATCAATTTGCGGTGGGCAAAGGTCTTAAAGCTTAAGAGAACAGCCGGCCGGGGATGGATGTTGCCTCCCTACATTAGATAAAAAGCCCCATGGAAAAAGAAAGGCAAGCGCAAGTAGCCCCGCTCTTAAGTCTGCATAAAGAGCTTAAAGAAGAGCTCCAAAACCTTATGTATTATGCCGAAGAGGAGGAGCTCTACAAGCGGGAAAACAAGAAGGGGGGCTGGTCTTTTCTGGAGATTTTCCTGCACGTGAATTTACTGAACGACTTTTACCTCTGCCAGTTTCCCGCTTCCCTGGCCAAGGCTACGCGCCCGCAAGCCCGGGGTACCTGGGTGGGCGGCCAATTGCTAAAAGCCACCCAAAAACCCCGGGGCCAAAAATCCCTGCTTCCATCGCGGGCACCCGCCGCGGTAGATCCGCTCAAAAAGCAAGAAAAAGGACACGCGCTGGTGGCGGATGTTATTTTCCGGGAACTGATCACCGACCTGGACAGCCTAGGCCAGCATTTGGCGCAATTTCCCACTTACGCTTACGAGGAGCTACGTATTCAATCGCTGGCGCCCCTGGTGAAGCTAAATGGCTGGGATGCTTTGCAACTCATCCCCTACCACCTGCAGCGCCATCTGGCGCAAGCGCGGGCCCTGCAGCAGGCGTAATGAGCGTTTCAGCGGCCGCTTCTCTCGGCAAGGCCCTCCCCTTAGGGCTATCCGGTGCTGCTCTTCGTGATCGAGCCGGCGCCTGTGTAAGCTTGCCATTTCGATGAACCAGAGGGGCTAATGGGCGCATCCCCCCTGTGGACAAGCCCTCCCGGCCCCCGCCTAACAAAACAAAAGCCCACCGGCTTGCCGAGCCGGTGGGCTTTTCTAAGCGCTTGTAGCGGGCTATGCTCTACTTGACGATCTTGATCCAGAGTTTGCCGTCGTAGGCGCCGTTCATTTTACTGGACTTGGCCTGATCGGCTTCTTGATAGCTGTCAAACTTCAAGAGGTAAACATAGTAATAGCCATTGCTGGAGTCCCGGAAGAAATTGGCTTTAAAGCCTTTATTTTCCAGTTGCTTAATCCGCTTACGGGCATTGCCTTCGCTGCTAAACACGCCGGCGGTAATGTAATAACCCTGGGAACCGGGCGCTACATTGCCCGCCTGGTTGTCGGCAGCGTAGCCGCCGTTCACCCCACTGGACTGGTCATTACCGCCGCGGTTGTTGTTTTGGCCGCGCTGGTTGTCATTGCCCAGGCCCTGGGGGTTGAAATCGCCCTGGTTGTTGTTCTGGCGGTTATTGGCGTTGTTCCGACCGCCGCGGTTATTGTTCTGGCGGCGGTTGTTGCGATTGGCGCCCTGCTGGTTGTTGTTTTGGCGGCGGTTATTGTTGCCCGCCTGGCTTTGCCCTTGGTCCTCAGCAGACTCCTGCTGGTTTTGCGCTTGCTGGCGCTTCATTTTCTCTTCAAACTCTTCCAGCTTTTCGTCTACGGTTTCCTCTACTTCGTCTTGCTGGCGGAGTTGGCGCATTTTGATGCGCTTGAGTTCGTTCTCCATACGCTCGTTGTCGCGATTGCTTCCGAAGCGATAGGTGAGCATGAACTCATGGCTGGTCCCCAGGGAGGTGCCGTAAGTATTGAGGGAGAAGTCGTAAGCATAGCCCAGGGTAAGCTCATCGGTAAGATTTACCCCGATATTACCCGTCACGGCGTAATCGGAGCGATACATGGCCCCGATGTAGCCAAACTTCTTCAGCCGAAACATCAACCCGGCATCTACCTGGACGGGAATATTCTCGCCGGCGCGCACCATTACCATGGGGCTAAGCACCTGGTCGTCGCCGTTAAAGGCAAAATCATACTGGGCATTGGCCACGTAATGGCGGGTGAGGCCGAAGTTGATGCGGTTGTCGCTGTTGTCGCTAAACACCACGTCTTGAGCGAGCAGCTGCGGTGCTGCCGCGCCCAGGGTGAAATCAGCTACTTTGAAGCGCAGGCCCGCCGAGAGGTCAAAAACCCCCCGCTCCGTGGGCACTACCGTAAACACGTCGTTCGGATCCTGGGCCCGCACAGCACTGGCATTGATCCCCTGGTTGAGGAAACCTGCCCCGATGCCAAAAGATAGGGTGGCATCATCGGAGAGCTGCAGGTGGTAAGCATAGTTACCGTAGGCTCCGGTGCGCTGCAGGATGTCGGTTTGGTCTACGTAGCCGTAGAGGCTGTAGCCAAAATTGTAATTCTTAAGCGCTCCCTGCAGGGCGATGGCGGAGGTTTCCGGAGACCCCTGCAAGCCGGTCCACTGCCGGCGATGCACGATGGTGGCTTCGGTTACCCCTTTGGAACCGGAATAGGCCGGATTGTAGATGTAAGGGGTAAAGAAATAATTGCTGTACAAGGGGATTTGCTGCGCATATGCGCCCAGACCCATGACAGCTACGAGGGATATGGTGATTAGCTTTTTCATATCAAAATGAGATTGTAGGGTTAGCGAGAGCGAATAATGGTAACAGCGTTGCGCATACGAACGGTACCACCGCAATCGAGAATGTAGTAGTAGGTGCCGTCATCCAGCTCGTTTCCGCCGTTGTCCACGCCCGTCCAGGTGCCGGAAAAGCTTTCTTCCTCATACACGGTGCTGCCCCAGCGATTGAGGATGGTGAGCTTGCATTGGTCACCGTCTACCAGTTCCCGGATGTCCCAAACGTCGTTGAGGCCATCACCATTGGGGGTAAACACATTGTAGGCTTTGCTATTGAGGCTCACCGCTGCCGGCGGTTCTTCTCGATTAACGATGAAAAGGAGGCTATCCAGGCCGATACAGCCGCGGGTGTTGGTAACCTCTACAAAGATCTGCACCGTGTCGCTGTCTACCCCTTCCGGCAGGGTATTGCTCACTTTGATGCTCTGGCCCCGCATGGAGCTAAACTGGATAGGGTCGGAGGCAAACCAGCGGAAATCGGTGCCACCAAAAGCCTGGAGGGGAACCACCTCACCGGAAGCGGCGGTGATATCGGGCCCGATGGCCGCATTGACCACCAGGGGCGTCACTTCTACGGTATCGTAGGTGATGCAGCCATTCACTCCGGTGGCTTCCACCGGATAGTTGCCGGGGTCTTTAATATACCGGCTGGCGCTGAGCACCTGGCCGTTTTGCCAGGAGAAGCTGGTGAAATTGCCCTGGGCCACGAAGAGCACGCTATCGCCCGGGCAAATGCCCACTGAATCACTGGGTATGTACGATACATTGGGGGATTCGTAAAAGATGGCTTGTACACTATCGGCAACGTACTCGCAGGTGCGGATGCCAAATTGATTGCGGTACTGGGTCACCAGCCGGAAGTAAGCCGTGTCCTCATTTAACCGTTGATAGCTGGTGTCAATTTGAAAGCTCACCAGGCTGTCGCCGGGCAAATTGCTCCAGGTATCCTGGATGGGGTTATACTGCTGCCACTGGTAATCCCAGGGCCGCAGCCCCGTATTGAAGGTGTCGGTAGCGGATACCAGGGCCGAATCATAGAGACACAGATTCAGGTTAGTAACGCTCGTTTGCCCGGGAAAGGGCACTTCCTGAATGGCGGTACGGGGAAGGGAATCTACATAGACCCGGAAAGCGCTGGAGGTATCGCGACAGATACCATCATCGAGCACCAGGAAGTAATTTCCGCTCGAATCCACCGTGAGGCGGCGATTGGTTTCTCCGGTCAGCGGGTATTTCACGCGTACACCGGAATTGGGGTTGAGCGAATCAGTGAGCCACTGGTAGGTATAGGGAAAACCATTGGTATCCAATTCAGTGGGGCTCACCGGCCCTTGAATGATGGCACTGTCGGTTTCGCAGAAGCTGATGCTATCGTTACCCACGGAAGCTACGGCGGGCTTGCCAGGCGCGAGGGTTACCATGTCAATAACCGGCCGCCAACGCACCACCATGGTATCGCTGTAGGCACTGCAGGTCACGTTCGAATTGGTGGTGGTCAGGTTGCGCAGCCTAACCCGGAAATAACGGATCAAGGGCTTAGGACTTTGAAAATAAGGCTGCCCCAGATCGGAAAGGCTGGTATCCACTACGATGCTGGGCAAGGTATCAAAGCTCCTTTGATTCCCGCTTTTACCGGACACGGTACGCCAGGTTCCCGTGGTGGGATCCAGCCACTCCCAGCTGTATTTCCAGGTAGGATCGGGGACCGAGGGAAGGGTTTGGAGCTGTACCGAGTCGGTCATGCATACATTCACAAAAGAGGTATCGCCGGGATTGCCCGGGAAGGGCGTACTGACCAGGTCGCCGTCGGGGATGGAGTCTACGATCACCACAAAGGGATTTTGGGTGGTATCCACGCAGAGGCCATCATCTACAATTACGTAAAAATTATGAGCGCCCGCCGGGGCAACGCTGTCGTCTAGGGTCAGCTCAAAATTGGTCCGCCCGGTGAGGGGATAGATCACCGGTTGACCGGTGGTAGGATTAATGGAGTCCGTTAACCATTGATAGGTATAGGTAAGCCCCGAACCCTGAGGTGGCTGGGGGGCATCCAGCACCGCTGTTTGATCTTCGCACAGCTCGATACTATCCAAGAGGCCATTACCTCCGTTAAAAATGGGACGGTTGATATCATAACTCCCCACATTACGCGCGTCGGAGGAGTTCCAGGTAATAAGAGAAGGCGTACTGACCGAGGACACTTTTACCGCCGGCGTTTTGATACTACAAGGGCCATCTTTTATTTCACACCGGTAAGTTCCGGCCGTGGATACGATGAGGCTATCCACCTGAGGAGCATTGGGCAGGGGCGAACCATTTCTTTCCCAATTAAATTGGGTACCGTCGCCAGAAGCAAAAAGCACTAAGCTATCGCCCGTACAAAAGCCCACGTCCTGTTGGGTGGCCGTGTAAGGATTTTCAAAAGTATCCAGGAGCGCGCCATTCCGGAGCAGGCGCACCGAATCAATTTGCGCTACCGTGGGGATGCGGTTTATATTATAGAAGGCCGTATCCGAGCTCCCATCCGCCACGATACTACCGGTATTGTCTTTATTGACAATGCGGAGCGCCTGCCCCAGCAGCTGCGCATTACAGGGCACGGCCAAAACCGCCCATTTCACCCCCGAACCAATGGTGTCGTTGATGTTACTGGCGGAGACGTTGGGGTTTTTGCTGACCAACAGTTCTACCAGGTTCAGGTTGGTAGCCGAACCCCAGGAAACCGTGGGAGGCGTCGGAGGCGGTGGCGAGTAAGAGGCCAGCTGGTACTCAAACGTAGAGGTGCTGGCAAAGGCCGCACCGGGTTTAATTTCGTAGCGCACCTCGATGGTGTCGCACTGGCATATCCCGGTAGGATTACTCGGATTAGAATTGACCTGCTGCAAGTCTATATCACCTTGCGCTACTTGAGCGGCCGCAGGTAGGGCCGCCGTAAGCCCGATCACTAAGATGCAGAGTGTATCGAATAGCTTCTTCATAAATGTAGGGATTTGAAATCGAAAGGCCGCAAGTTAATACAAAGTGATGGTTATCACGCAGAATGCATGAGTCAAAAAAGCCTTTCATGATTCAGGCCCCGCTATACTTGATTGGGCCATAGCCCACCAGCACTCAAAATTTAAGCCTGTTTATCAGCTAATTACCTTTCCTGGCAGCGCTTAATTTTGTTCACCAATACGGGTTAATAAATTATGAAGTCAAAAAGCCTCTCCCGGCGCATTCGCGCCTTTGGCTATGCCTTTCAGGGGCTCCGCACCCTCTGGCGTAGTGGTATACATTTTCGCTTTATGCTGGGCATGGCCCTGGCCGTGATCGCCCTGGCCGCCCTCCTTTCGGTATCCCGGCAAGAGTGGGCCCTGCTTCTCTTGAGTTGCGCCCTGGTCTTATGCACCGAAGGGCTCAATTCCGCCCTGGAGCACCTTACCGATCTGGCCTCCCCCCAGCAGCACCCCCTGGCCAAAAAGGCCAAAGACAGCGCCGCCGGTGCCGCCCTCCTGGCCTCCCTGTTCGCCGCCGCGGTAGGCCTGCTTATCTTTGGGCCCAAACTATGGCGGCTCCTATGAACGAAATTTCCCTCAAAAACCAGATCGTCCAGCTCATCGAGCAAGAAAGCCAGGCCCCCCGAGCTCTCCAGCAGCTTACCGAATTGCTGGTAAAGCAGGTAGACCGCGTCCAGTGGGCGGGCTTTTACTTTATGCACGCCGGCCAGCAGCAGCTGCACCTGGGCCCTTTCAGCGGCCCCGCCACCGAGCA
This sequence comes from uncultured Bacteroidota bacterium, assembly GCA_913056475.1. Classification (GTDB taxonomy): domain Bacteria; phylum Bacteroidota; class Bacteroidia; order Flavobacteriales; family Schleiferiaceae; genus CAJXMS01. The sequence goes on along the minus strand of CAJXMS010000075.1, from coordinate 567 downwards.
CACCGTGATCCCCTACGGCAAGGGCATCTGCGGCCAGGTAGCCGCCAGCGGCCAGCCCTTCCTGGTAGATGATGTGAGCCGCCAGGACAATTACATCGCCTGCAGCCTCAGCACCCAGTCTGAAATCGTAGTGCCCCTTTATTACCAGCAAGAGCTCATCGGGCAGCTCGATTTAGACAGCGACACCGCCCACGCCTTTACCGCGGAAGACGAACAGTTCCTCACCGACCTCCTCGCCATTCTGGCCGTCCAGTACGGCGCCGCGCTGCAGCAGCTCCAGCAGGAAGTCACCGGCGCTTAGCCCTTCGCCTAGGCTGGGCCTGGCGGCCAAATGTGAAACGCGGCCCGCGTCATGCCTGCGGCCCTTTTAGGCCGCCCTTTCTCTGGAAACGGCCCATTCATTTGCGCCCCTAGCGCCGCCAAGCTATCTTTGCCGCGCAAAAGTTTGCGGGATGTAGCGCAGCCCGGTAGCGCGCTTCGTTCGGGACGAAGAAGTCGCTGGTTCGAATCCAGTCATCCCGACATCGCAAGCAAGCCAAGAGCCGCCCGCAGGGCGGCTTTTTTGTG
>CAJXMS010000074.1 GCA_913056475.1 uncultured Bacteroidota bacterium | reverse complement strand
CCGCCAGCGCCGCTACAGCAAGGCTGTAGGCCTTGCTATTGCTCTCCTTCGGCGACGCATAATACAAGGGCTTCCCCCTTTTCCTACCAGGGGGCTCCTTACCTGGGGTTGCTAACCCCAGGCTAAAAAATGCAAGGGCTTTGCCCTTGGCATAACGAACGCGGGGCTTTTAGGAAGCGATTTTTCCAAACGAGTAAACCCACCAGGCAATGGTATACCCTACTGGTTGCGGCACCACAGGGAAAGGCTGAAAGCCTTTTATGCAATAGCCTGGGCTTGGCAAGCCCTGGGGAAAGCCGCCAGCGCCGCTACAGCAAGGCTGTAGGCCTTGCTATTGCTCTCCTTCGGCGACGCATAATACAAGGGCTTCCCCTGGCCCGGCGCGCGGGGGCCTTTCACGGGGCGATATTGCCACATGGGAAATCCGAGGCGGTTTTAGGTACTGGCTATTTGCATCAATATACCGGCCAGGTAGGCGCCATAAGTGCCCACGGCGTAGCCGAACACGGCCAACAGCACCCCCACGGGGGCCAGGCTGGGATGAAAGGCGCTGGCCACCACGGGCGCGGAGGCCGCGCCGCCTACATTGGCCTGAGACCCTACTGCCGTAAAGAAGAAAGGCGCCTTGATGAGACGGCCCACCGACAGCAGCAGCGTAACGTGGAAAAGCATCCAGATGAGGCCCACCAGAAAGAGTCCGGGATTATCAAAAATGGCCAGGACATTCATCTTCATCCCGATGGTGGCTACCAGCACGTACAGCATGGCACTGCCCAGGCGGGAGGCGCCCGCCCCTTCCAGTTTGCGGGTGCGGGTGAAGGAGAGGATGATCCCCAGGGTAGTGGCGGTAACGATGATCCAGAAAAAGGGGCTGCTGAGGCTAAATTTCTTAAGGGTGGGATAGGTGTTCTCGATAAAAGGCGCAATGGCATCGGCCAGGAGATGCCCTACGGCGGTAGCGCCAAAACCCACGCCCAGGATTACCATCACATCGCGCAGGCTGGGGATCTTGGCTATGCTGAGCTGGTAGTTTTCTACCTTTTTGCGCAGGGCGGTCACGGCACTACCATCGGCTTTAAACCAGCCATCTACGCGGTCCGACATGCCCGCCCCGTAAAGCAAGAAAGCCATCCAAAGATTGGCCACGATCACATCCACGGCGATGGTGGCCGAGAAGAGCTCACCCGAGGGTTCGAAGACCTCAAACATAGCGGCCTGATTGGCGCCACCGCCTATCCAACTGCCGGCGATGGTGCTGAGCCCGCGCCATACGGCATCGGGCCCGGCACCCCCCACCACTTCCGGAGCAAAACTGCTTACGATTAGAATCGATAGCGGTCCGCCGATGATGATGCCCACCGTCCCGGTGATGAACATGAGCCCCGCTTTGTGGCGTAGTTTCCAAATTTCCTTGAGGTCTATGCTTAGGGTGAGCAGCACCAGGGAGGTGGGCAATAGGTAGCGCGACGCCACGAAGTAGAGTTGGCTTTGCTCCCCATCGATAACGCCCAGCGAATTAAAAACAGACGGCACAAAGTAGCACAGCAGGAGGGCCGGTACGTAGGTGTAAAACTTCTTCCAAAAGGGCTGTTGGCTTTGCGAGGTATGAAAGATCAAAGCCAGTATTACGGCCAGCAGGCCCAGTACGGCGGCATCGTTGGTCAGTAGGGGCGTGTTCTCTTCCATAGAGCGGGAGCGCTTTTAAGGCGTTGGGATGATGAAGCCTCAAATGTAATGGAAAAGGAATACGGGCCCACAAAGGCCCAAAAGGGTCTCCCGTTCAAAAGAATTAACGATGAAAATTTGGAATGCTATTTCAAATTTTCAACGTTAATAAGAATTTAATACACCCGTTTTCGGCTGGTGACGTATTCTAACACCCCCCACGGTCTCAATCGAGTGGGATGGTGTAGAGACTTTATATCAACCGGCGCTACAGGGGCGGGACACCGGCTGATGGCCGTGATCATTCCTTTTCCCGATCGGTCTGGGTTTTCCGTGGGTCTTTCTCGGGAGCCGATCGGGGAGCGGCTTTTTCGGTCGGGGGCTTCGGTTTGGAGGAGGAAGGGCTGCTATTAGAAGAAGCCTTTTGGTTTTTTGGCTTTTTTTCTGTGTTTCGGCTGTTCCTGCGCTTCTTCTTTTTGGGCTTCTGGCCCAGGGGCGCATCGGCGCGGATAAACTGCTCGCGGTCCAGCTGGGCGGTCATGTTGCCCCCCAGGGCCAGCTTGTACTTATCGCCTTTGATGCTTACCACCGTTCCCTTCATGCCCGAGCTGAGTACTTTTACCTCCTGGCCTTCGTGGATGGGTTCCTCCAGGAAGCGTTTCAGCTTCTTATCGTGGGCACGGCTGGCTTTCTGGTGGGTTTTGTTTTCCTCTTTTTCCGTTTCCGAGGCCCGTTGATTGAGCATGCCCACAAAGCGGGATACCACTTGCTTTTTATCCTTCTGGCTTCCGCTGTCCAGCCAGCTTTCCACCAGCTTTTGGAAACGCTGCCCCCAGTACAGCAGGCGGTCGTTTTCGGTATTGCGTTCGGTTTGCTTTTGGAGCTTTTGCTCCAGGCGCCCTATTTGGCTCTTTTGGTTGTTTTGGAGCTCTCGTAATTTTTGGAGTTCTTTTTCTTGTTGGCGCCGTACATTTTCCAGTTCTATTTTTTCGTCTTGGATTTCTACCAACAATTGATCCGTACGCAGGATGCCCTCGTCTACCTGTTCCTTGGCCTCGGCGATGAGGTGGGGCGCGATGCCACTTTGCTGGGCTACTTCAAAGGTGAAGGAGCTCCCGGGCTGCCCGATTTGCAATTCGTAGCGCGGGGTAAAGCTGCGGCGATCAAAGAGCATGGCGGCATTGGCGATACCTTCCATCTCTGCCGCCCGGTTTTTGATGGCATTGAAGTGAGTGGTAAAGATGGCGCGGGTGCCAAAGCCGTGCAGTTTTTCCAAAAACACCTGGGCCAGGGCGCTGCCGAGGGCGGGATCGGAACCGGAGCCGAACTCGTCGATCAACAACAGCGTATCGCCATCCGCGTGGGTGAGAAAATGCTGCATCTTCTGCAGCTTAGAGCTGTAGGTACTCAATTCGTTTTCGATGCTTTGCGCATCGCCTATGTCGCCCGAGAGCTGCCGGAACAGGCCCATCCGGGAGCGCGGGTGCACCGGCACGGGTACGCCGCTCTGCAGTAAAAGCTGGAGCAAACCCACTGTTTTGAGGGCCAGGGACTTACCGCCCGCATTGGGCCCACTGATCACGATCATCTGCTGCTCGGCGTCCAGGGTGAGGGATAGAGGGCGAGTGGGTTTGTCGTTTTGGCGGTTTACCCGGCGCAAAACGGGGTTATACGCTTCGTAGAGGCTTATTTCGGGGCCCTCGCTCAGGCGGGGTACGCAGGCTTCTTCCCGCTGTGCCCAAAGCGCCTTGGCCCGGATCAGGTCTAGCTCATCCAGGCGGTCGGCGTAGATTTCCAGGGCGTCCCGGTAGGGGGCCAGATCCTGGGTTACCGCTCGCAAGATCCGCTGCACCTCTTCCCGTTCTCCATCCAGTAGTTCTACAATGCGGTTATTGACCTCCACCGTTTCGCCTGGTTCTACGAAGACGATGCTTTGCCGGCTGGAAGAGGCGTGAAAAATACCGTTTACCTGCCCCTTATAAGCGGCCTGGACCGCCAGTACCCGCCTTTGATCGGATACGCTTTCGTCAAAATCGGCCAGGAGGCCTTTGCTTTGGTATTTCTTGCGTACCCGGTCAAAGATGCGGTTGGCCGCTGCTCGGCTTTTGCCCAGTTCCCGGTAAATGCGGGCCAGTTCGGGGGAAGCATTGGGCCGCATTTGTCCCTTTTCGTCCAGCACCGCATCGATGCACTTTACGATTTCTTTTTCTGGGGGCCAGTTTTGTACCTTTTGCCAGAGCCGGGGCATTTCCAGGGCTCGTTTTTCGAGGTAGCGAAAGGCCTCGGCATAGGTATGCGTGGCGGAGCGCAGCTGGTCGAGCTCTGTTTCTTTGAGCGCGTGCTGTCGAATGGTCAGCCGTCCCAGAAATTCCCGGTAGGGGGGGTATTCTACCTTAAGGAGGTGGTCATTTCGCTGGAGGGCCTGGAGGAGTTCGTCGGTCTCGGCCAGCCAGGCCTCTACCGTGGATGCCTCCCGGGAAGGGCCCAGTTGGCGGCATTTTTCCTGGCCCCAGGCATTGCGGCACAGCTCGCTGAGCTCCTGCTGTACGGGCCCCAAGTCCAGTTGGGCCGGCAGGGATTGCGGATAACATTCCATCGCTTTCATGAGCAGGCGCAAATATGGGGCATGGCGAGCCGGTAATTATTCATACGGTAAGTGCTGGCCCCAGAAGCCCGAGTGCTTTTCCAGGTACAGGTCGCCTTCTACCCGGCATTGGCAGGCCAGGCGTAGCCCGCTATCCCGCTGATGCGGGGGAAAACCCAGGCGCCATTTCTCGATGCGGGTAGGGGGGCTCACTGGCCCGGCCACGTCCAGGGCACAGGTGCCACAACTCCCGATTCCATGGCAATTAAAGCGTCGTGCTGCTTTGTTGTAAGGCGAAAGGCCGGCCTTTTGCAGGGCCCGGCGGAGATTGGCCCCGCGGGGTACTTCTATGGTATGTCCTTCAAATTCTATTTTAGGCATGCGGCAAAGGAAACACCCATCACGCGCTTTGGTTTAGGCGGCCTGGCGGCCAAATGTAAGGCCGCTCTCCGGTTGCGCTCGGTTTTTTAGCGTGCATCCCTATACGAAAATGTTCTGCCAGCCAGCCCCCTTTTCCCGGGCGCGAAGGCTATAAGAGGTGGGATAAAAATCCCTGACTCCGGTTGGTTCTTGTTACTTTCGTAGGAAAAATTTTCATGCGCAGTCCTACTATTCTTAAAGCCTTGCTGCTCGCCGGGAGCCTTATGGCACATTTGGCCCCCAGGGCCCAAACTACCCGCGCCCTGCAGGTAAACCTGCCGCCGCAGATACACTTATGTGGAACATCTGATAGCACCCGGCTTTCCGCAGTGGTGAGTGGTGGGCAAACGCCCTACCGCTATGCGTGGTCTATGGCGCCGGTTTCCTACTTTTCCTTCACTTTTCATGCTTCTGACTATCTCGACGATACCACCCGGGTTCAACCGCTTCTTGAGACGCCGCTCGTGGACTCGGTACGCCTTCACCTCCGGGTGCGCGATAGCCTGGGCGCCGAGGCGCGTGACAGTATGCTGGTGACGCACTCCCAATTGATGACGCACTTGGGACAATTGAGTTTTAGCATAACTTCCGACGATACCCTGCGGCTTCCCGAGCCCAACGTAAGCAGTTCCTATCCGCTGGATTCGGTGGAATGGTCCCCGGCCCGAGGCTTGGTAAACCGCCATGCTCGCCGTCCCCTGGCTACTCCCGATAGCAATGTGAACTACCGGGCGCGGATCTGGGATAGCCAGGCTTGCTCGTGGGAGGGGGGAGCCTTCGTGTTTGTGGACGTAAGCCCGGTGGGTATGGCAGCGTTTCAGCAGCAGGATTTTGCAGCTTATCCTACCCGGTTACGGCCGGGGCAAATCCTGCAGGTGGAGCTGCCCAGCCCCCGTGCTTATCTCTTAAAGCTCCGGGATAGCCGGGGCGCGGAGGTGGGTGCCTGGGCGGGGAGCGGCCCGGAAGCGGCCCTAAGAATGCCCCAACTGCCGGCGGATCTCTATTTTTTGTGCTACCAAGGGCCCAGCCATCGGGCGTCCGCGTATCAAAAAATACGGCTTTGGTAGTGGCTTGGGGATGCGGGTAGAACGAGAACCCTTATCGCACCGGGTCTAATTAACCCCTTCATGACCGGTCATAAGCCCCCGCAAAATGCCGCGGAGAGACAGCATTTCCAAGGCGCGAAATAGGGGAGAGTGGTGCGTTGGTTGGAGCCCAGCAGGACCAGGGATATAATTTCTTGAGCTCCTGGGCAGGATGGGCCCCGTCCTCTTGGGAGGGATATATCTTGCCCTGGGGGGCGCTTGAGTCGTAAAGCTACCTTTGGGCTAGCCCTCCCCCCGAATTTTCTCCATAAAAAAGCTTTCCAGCTCGGGCAGGGTTTGGTCACTGGTGCGGATGTCTTTGACCAACTCGCCCTGGTCCAGCACGGCAATGCGCTGGCAGAACTGGGTGACGTGATTGAGGTCGTGGCTGGAGATCACCAGGGTAATGTTCGTCTCCTGGTCTAGCTGGTGTAGCATGTCGCGGAGCTGGAATTGGGTAGAGGGGTCCAGGTTGGCAAAGGGCTCGTCGAGCAGCAGGATATCCGGATTGCCCAGGAGGGCACCCGCTACGCCCACTTTCTTTTGATTGCCCTTGCTGAGGTCCCGGATGTACTTCTTTTTGCCCCGTATTTCCCCGGCAAAAAGATCGCCAAAACGGGCCAATTGCTCCGTTTGTTCCGCTGCGCTCAGTCCGCGCAGTTTGCCGATAAAGTTGAAGTACTCATCCGGCGTCAGGTAATCGATCAGGAAGCCCTCGTCCAGGTAGCTGCCGGTAAAATGCTTCCAGCTTTCGTCCGTTTTTACGGGCACTTCTTGGAGGTAGGCGGTGCCTTCGTCGGGCGCGATCAGGTCCAGCAGCAGCCGAAAGAGGGTGGTTTTGCCCGCGCCATTATTGCCCACCAGGCCAAAGGATTCGCCCGCCTTTAGTTCCAGTTGGGGAATGTGGAGGACGGTTTCTCCCCCGTACACTTTCCGTAAATTTTCAATGCGAATGATGCTTTCCATGCGGTATCACTTTTGGCGGTAGCCCGCCGCTTTTTGGTATTTCTTTTCCTTAAAGTTTTTGGCCGTTTCCTGCAGGTAGTAGGGCAAGAAGGCCAAGTTGATCAGTCCCAGGCTGCCGATGGTCACCAGGCCCCAGATGGGCGCCCCCAGCAGGTTAAATCCCTGAAAGAGCAGGATGGGCACCAGCAGCAGGGGAACGGTGATGACAAACTGCGTAGCGCTGGTTCCCTGATAGTTAAAGGCTGCGCCCTTACTGAGGTCAATCGGTTTTTTGGTGTAAGTGCTGGCAAAGAGCAGGATCACCGTACTTACGCCCAGGTTGTAAAACATAGCGGCGGTATTGATCCACAGCGCTTTAAGTCCAAAAAAGGCGTAGGGAAGCGTGATAATATACATCACCAGTACCATGGTGGCCAGCAGCCAAAACTTGCCCCGGTAGTACTGTTTGACCGAAAAATTGCGGGTAAGAATGCCATCAAAGTAGGAACTTTCCCAAGATACCAGGAACTGCCCGTAGTTGATCATCATTACTCCGGTCATAAAAATTCCTGCAAAGAGTAGCCAGCCGTAGCCTTCCCGGTAGGTATCTACTCCGTAGAAGATAAGGCCGTAGGCGGCCAGGAACAAGCCTGAGAAGAGTACGCCTTTGGTGCGTTTGTTGCGGGTGATCAGCTTCAGTTCGTTGGCCACCATGGCGCCGTACAGCCCCTTTTTTTCCAGGTAGGCAAAGCGGTTTTCGGAAACTTCCTTGGCTTGTTTTTGCCACTGATCCAGGTGGGTAAACCGCTTTAGGAAAGCATAGTTGAGCCGGTAGAGCGAGGCCAGGGGCAGCAGCGGCACCAGCCAGGCGTAGTAGTTTTGGGCCAGGGGGCCAAAGGTGAATCGGCTCACCGGGTATAGACTCCACCAATTCAGGTTTTGCCCCACGAGCAGCCCGGCGATTACCACCAGGGCCACGAGGAAAACGTAGAATTTAACGGCGGCAATGCGTTTGAGGTAGATGGCCAGGTAATGATCACAAAGAACCACCCCTAGCATACCTACCGAAAAAAGCACCGCCTGGATGACGCCCTCCGCGGGCGCCACGCCCCGAAAGGCAAAGGGGATCACGAAAAGCAGCGGCAGGAGGTTAAAGAAGTTGAATATTGAACTCTGCAGCAGGAAGTGGAGCAGTTTGGATTTACGCACAGGCAAGATGAGATACTGCTGCACAGAGAGCACCGTGAGGTCTTGCAGCATGTAGCGAGCCGCTATGTCTACCAATACGTAGTAGAACACGTATTGCGCAAAGTAGCCTAAGACATCGCCCTCCCCGTGGATCTCTTCCAGCAGCTCTGGCATCAAGATGCCCAGGGCCAGGAAAATAAGGCCAAAATAGAGCACCAAAAACCCCAGGAGGATTTTCACCCCCCAGTTTTGACGCATAAAGCCCGAGCGGAGGGTTTGTTTCCATTTGTGCTTGAAGAGGGTGGCGTACATCGTTTTGGACGGTATTAAGGAATTAAAGTCTGGTGGTGGATTAATTGCCTTGCGATTAGTAGCAGGCTAAGGTATTTTATTACGCGCATATGAGCTTTTTTTTGGGGAACAGTTATGGTTAAAATATGCCTAAAAGAAGCGCCCTATATCGAAACCGCCTTGAATACCACATTTACCCACACCCCGGGTGAGGGGCTATCCAGAAAAGATACAGCTTGCGCTAGGGCCAGACGGCAGCCTTTCCATTATTTGTGACGAAACCTATCAATAGCAAGGCTTTCAGCCTTGCATTGGGTATGCTGGCGCCTTTCCCCTGGGCTTGCCAAGCCCAGGCTATTGCATAAAAGGCTTTCAGCCTTTTCCAGTGGGACGATAGCAGGTAGGGTAAACCACTGCCTGAGGGCTTCCCAATTTGCTGCCCCCGGAAAAGGCCCCGCGCACGATAAGCCAAGGGCAAAGCCCTTGCATTTTTTAGCCTGGGGTTGGCAACCCCAGGTATGGTGCCTACCCCCGGTAGGCCAAGGGTGAAGCCCTTGTATTATTGGTCCCGAAGCGCATTAATAGCAAGGCCTACAGCCTTGCCGTAGCGCCGCTGGCGCCTTTCCCTGGGCTTGCCAAGCCCAGGCTATTGCATAAAAGGCTTTCAGCCTTTTCACCCGCGTAAGCCCCCCGATCATCTAATACGGCTTTTGTACCGCCAGAACGAGATTCTGGCCGTATTTGCGAAAGGTACGCACCGCGCCAAACCGATCTTCATAGAACGCCATCAGGGCTTTTTCCCGCTTAAGGGGCAGCATCACGTTGTGAAAAGCCCAGCCGCCGGGAAGCAAGCGCTGGTAAACTCGCTCGGGGAAAACCTCCTCGCGAAACGCGGGGGGAACGGTTACAT
>CAJXMS010000073.1 GCA_913056475.1 uncultured Bacteroidota bacterium | reverse complement strand
GAGAGGGCCAGGTCCTACGCGTCCCTTTGCTGGAGCGGATGCTTGAGAATGGGGCGGTCGTAAACCACCGCCTCCAAATTTCCCTGCCGCAGGGCCTTGAGGGCTGCTTCAATGGAGGCAAAACGCTGCGGACGTACCCCGTAAAGCTTCAAAAAGCCTTCCGTACTGGAGCCGCTCACCGTACCCGTTTCAAAGCGCCGTAGATCTTCTACCGCGGTGATCTTCTCTTCCAGCGACTGCACGGTAAGGGAGGAAGCGATGCTGGCGGTGATACCACTGATAATCAAAATGGCGGCAAACATCCACACGAAGCCTACTACCCGGCCTCCGGGAGTAGCCGGGGCCTTATCGCCGTAGCCCACGGTGGTCATGGTTACCGCACTCCACCAAAAGCCGTCGCCCAGGCCCTTGAGGCCACGGTGAAACATGGCCTCGTTGCGCTTTCTTTCCACCAGCCACATCAGAAGCCCCACGACGAAGAGCACCCCCAGCAGCAGGGCCGCCGCCCGCCAAAAATTGATGCTGAAAAAGTTTTGCAGGAAAGCCCAAAAGCTGTTTTGGGCGGGCCGCACCAGGGTGGTTCCGGATATATAAAACGGCTGCGAAAAATCCATGCGCTTCATCCGCTCATCGGTTACGGTAATGGGATTGATGCTCATATCCACCTGCCCCGTATGCACCGCCGCCAGCAGGCTGTCCAGGGAGGAAAAGTAGCGGTACTCAATGCGGGCCGGGAGGTCATCGTTTATCAAGTCCCAAAACTCCAGGGACAAACCGCTGGGCTTGCCGGTAGCTCCGGGCTCCATCACAAAGGGGGGCGCAGGCTTGAGCCCGATGGTTATGGTAGAATCCTGGGCCCGGCCGGCTATACCAAGGAGCAGGCCGGCCAGCAGCCCTAAAACGATACGAAAAAAAGAAGCGGACATAGCGGCGTATTCAGGGGTTTACTTTTTAAGGCTTAAGGGGCCTGGGGGCCAAAAGTGCAAAAGGCGAAAATAAACAAATGAGGCTGATGGGAAACGGGGCCGCCCGCCCCGGCGCGTCTCCGCCCGGAGGAAGCCTGTGGAAATCCTTACCTTCGCACACTTTTAAAAAATTAAGCTTCCCCATGGCGCGTAAGTACCCCGTGTACAAGCATTTAAACCTCCCCGAGGTAGATAAACAAGTGCAGGAAGCCTGGCAGGCGGAGCGCACTTTTGCCAAAAGCTTGCAAGAGCGTCCTGCCGATAGGCCTTTTGTGTTTTACGAAGGGCCCCCTTCGGCCAACGGCCAGCCCGGCATTCACCACGTCATGGCCCGCACCATCAAGGACGTCTTCTGCCGCTTCAAAACCCTGGAGGGCTACCGCGTGGAACGCAAAGCCGGCTGGGACACCCACGGCCTGCCCGTAGAGCTGGGCGTGGAAAAAGAACTGGGCATCACCAAGGAAGACATTGGCCAGAAGATCTCCGTAGCTGAGTACAACGAAGCCTGCCGCAAAGCGGTGATGCGCTACACCGACCGCTGGAATGCGCTCACCCAGCTCATGGGCTACTGGGTGGACATGGACGATCCCTACATCACCTACCAGCCCCAGTACATGGAAACCGTCTGGTGGCTGCTCAAGCAGCTCTGGGAGCAAGACCTCATCTACAAGGGCTACACCATCCAACCATACTCGCCCAAGGCCGGAACCGGCCTGAGCTCCCATGAGCTCAATATGCCCGGCTGCTACCGGGATGTAAAAGACACCTCCGTGGTGGCGCAGTTTCCCCTCCGGATAGATGAGCGCGCCCGCCAGGTACTGGGGGAAAACCTCTTAACGGAATGCCCCACCTACTTTATCGCCTGGACCACCACCCCCTGGACCCTGCCGTCCAATACCGCCCTAACCGTGGGCCCCAAGATAGCCTACGTACTGGTGCGTACCGTCAATCCCTACACCCATAAACCCCAGCAAGTGATCCTGGCGCGCGATCTCCTACCGCGCTATTTTAAGCCGGAACGGCAAAATGTGCCCCTCGCCGAATACGACCAAAGCGGCCAAAACCTGCCCTGGTCTATCGAGTGGGAAGGCACCGGCCGTGAGCTGGCCGAGCTGCGCTACGAACAGCTCCTGCCCTATGCCCAGCCCTACCAAAACCCCGAAAACGCCTTTCGCGTGATCCTGGGCGACTTTGTGACCACCGAAGATGGCACCGGCGTGGTCCACACTGCGCCCACCTTTGGGGCCGATGACGCCCAGGTGGCCAAACAGGCCAACCCGGAAGTGCCGCCCTTGCTGGTGCTGGATGAAGACGAAAACCCCGTGCCCCTGGTAGACCTCCAGGGCCGCTTTCGCCCCGAAATGGGACCTTACGCAGGGCAGTACGTTAAAAACGAATACTACCCTGAGGGAGAAGCCCCGCAAAAATCAGTAGACGTACAAATCGCCATCCAGCTCAAGGAAGAAAACAAAGCCTTTAAGGTAGAGAAGTACGGCCACAGCTACCCCCACTGCTGGCGCACCGATAAGCCGGTGCTCTACTATCCCTTGAACTCCTGGTTTGTGAAAGTAACCGCGCGCAAAGAGCGCCTGGTGGCCCTAAACCAGGAAATTAACTGGAAGCCGGCCAGCACCGGCGAAGGCCGTTTTGGCAACTGGCTGGAAAATGCCAACGACTGGAACCTGAGCCGCTCGCGCTACTGGGGCATTCCCCTGCCCATCTGGAGTACCGAAGACGGTAAAGAACGCCGCATCTTTGGCAGCGTGGCGGAACTTAAACCCGCCTGCGACGAAGCCGTAGCACAGGGCTTTATGCCTGAGCACCCCCTGCAAAACTTCCAGCCTGGCAACCTGGCCGAAGAAAACTACGCCACGGTAGACCTCCACCGCCACGTGGTGGATGAAATCGTACTCGTATCGGATTCCGGCCAGCCCATGCACCGCGAAGCCGACCTCATAGACGTGTGGTTTGATTCCGGCAGCATGCCTTATGCCCAAAATCACTATCCTTTTGCGCAGGAGGGACATTCCCAGCAGCCCCCCGCCTTCCCCGCTGACTTCATCGCCGAGGGCGTGGACCAAACCCGCGGCTGGTTTTACACCCTCCACGCCATTGCCGGGCTGGTTTTTGACCAGCCCGCTTACCGGAACGTGGTTTCCAATGGCCTGGTACTGGACAAAAACGGCAATAAAATGTCCAAACGCCTGGGCAATGCGATAGACCCTTTCGAAACCATCGAAAAATACGGGGCCGATGCGGTACGCTGGTACATGATCTCCAATGCCCAGCCCTGGGACAATCTCAAATTTGACCTGAAAGGCGTAGAGGAGGTCCGCCGCCGCTTCTTTGGCACGCTGCACAATACTTATGCTTTTTATGCGCTGTATGCCAATATAGACGCATTTGTCCCCAGCGGCGCAGGCGCTCCTTTGGCCGATAGGCCCGAGCTAGACCGCTGGGTGCTCTCCCGCCTGGAGGTGCTCCAGCAGCAGGTACGCGCCTTCTTGGATGATTATGAACCCACCCGCGCCGCCCGCGCCATCATGTACTTTGTGGATGAGGAGCTGAGCAACTGGTACGTGCGCCTGAACCGGCGTCGCTTCTGGAAAGGCGAGCTCAATGCGGATAAGCGCATGGCTTACGAAACCCTCCACACCTGCCTGCTTACCCTAAGCCAGCTGATGAGCCCCATCGCTCCTTTCTATGCCGACCGCCTGTACCGGGACCTTACGGCCCCCCTGCCTGAAGAAGTCCGGTATGACTCGGTACACCTGAGCTACTGGCCGGATGCCCGGCCCCAACGCATCGACGAGCGCCTCAATGAACGGATGGCCGCCGCCCGCCAGCTTACTTCTATGGTGCTCTCGCTGCGCAAGCGGGAAAACATCAAAGTACGCCAGCCCCTCCAAAAAATCCTGGTGCCCGCCCTGAGCGATCACGACGCCAAACTGGTGGAAAGCGTCCGGGAACTACTGCTGGCGGAAACCAACGTAAAGGAACTGGAAATTATCCGCGAGGTAGCGGGCGTAATTACCAAACGCATTAAGCCCAACTTTAAGGTACTGGGCCCCCGCTTTGGCAAGGAAATGAAAGCGGTAGCCACCGCTGTAAAGGCCCTGGACCAGGACGCCATCAATGCCCTGGAAGAAAAGGGCCACCTGGAGCTCTCCATCAACGGCCGGCTGGAAACCCTCCAGGCCGATGAAGTAGAGATCACTACCGACGACATCCCGGGCATGCTGGTGCTGAGCCAAAACGGCTTTACCGTGGCTCTGGACATTACCCTCACTGAATCGCTGCGCCAGGAGGGCCTGGTGCGGGAGCTGGTAAACCGCCTCCAAAACCTGCGCAAAGACCAGGGGCTGGCCGTGACCGACCGCATTAGCCTCCACCTGGAAGAAAACCCCGCGCTGAAAGACGCTGTTCAAGCTCAGGAAACCTATCTAAAAACCGAGGTGCTGGCCAGCGGTATGCAGTGGCACCCCCACCTGCAGGAGGGGAGCACCCTGGACATCGAAGGGCATAGTACCCGCGTTCAAATCGTAAAACTAACTTAACGAGGGGCCCTAGCGAGAAAATGATAAATTTGCGCCCCTTTGCCCTTAAAAAGGAGAAAATTATGAGTGACCCTAATCCAGCGCAAACGCCCCACCGCTACTCTGATAAGGAGCTGGCGGAGTTTCGCCAGATCATAGAAGCGAAAATCGAGAGTGCCGAGGCTTACCTCGAAACGCTGAAGGAAAACTTTGCCAACGATCAAAATAACGGCACAGACGACACCTCGCCTACCTTCAAAGCTTTTGAGGAAGGCAGTAGCACCCTCAGCAAAGAAGCCAATAGCCAGCTTGCGGCCCGTCAGGAAAAGTTTATCCGCGACCTCAAAAACGCGCTGAACCGGATCGAAAACAAAACTTACGGCGTGTGCCGCGTTACCGGCAAGCTCATCAGCAAGGAGCGCCTCAAGCTGGTCCCCCACGCCACCCTCAGCATAGAGGCCAAGAACAAACAGCAATAGCATGAAGCGGGTCCTCGCCATTGTGGCTGCCGTGCTGGTGGTAGATCAGGTCCTCAAGATTTGGATCAAAACCCACATGACCCTCGGCGAGGACATCGTCATCACCGATTGGTTCATCATCCACTTCACGGAAAACCCCGGCATGGCCTTCGGCATGGAACTGGGCGGGAGCTGGGGCAAGCTGCTCCTCAGCCTGTTTCGGATCCTTACCATTGGGCTTATCTTTTACTGGATTCGGCAGCTTTTAGGGCGCCGGCGCCTTTCTACCGGGGCGCTCACCGCCGTAGCCCTTATTTTGGCCGGCGCCATTGGCAATGTGCTCGACTCGGCCTTTTACGGCCTCCTTTTCAGCGACAGCTACGGCCAGCCCGCCACTTTTCTGCCCGCCGGGGGCGGCTACGCCGGCTTTCTTTACGGCCACGTAGTGGATATGTTTTACTTCCCCCTTTTCCGGGGGTATCTGCCGGAGTGGCTCCCCATCTGGGGCGGCGACTACTTCGTCTTCTTCCGGCCCG
The DNA here is from genome assembly GCA_913056475.1 of uncultured Bacteroidota bacterium. GTDB lineage: Bacteria > Bacteroidota > Bacteroidia > Flavobacteriales > Schleiferiaceae > CAJXMS01. The sequence goes on along the minus strand of CAJXMS010000073.1, from coordinate 3,607 downwards.
TCTTCAATGTAGCCGATGCCGCCATCTCCACCGGTGTAGGGCTCCTGCTCATCTTCCAGCGAGAAGTTTTTGGCGAGGAACAAGGCCGTTCCACCACTCCTTCTTAGTCTGCTTTGGGGCCTCACCGGCCAAATGTATCCCGTCTCGCCGGCCCGGTTTAGTACCCTCTTCCTACAAAGGGAGCCCCCTGTATCTCTTTTCGCTTGGGGCTTCTCCGTTTTGCAAAGAAATAGCCACAGCACCCCGCTTCTAGGTAAAAGCTAAATCCAAGCGCTGAGTGCAGGCGTTTATGGGCGTTTCTGGCGGCCCCGTAAGCGGGTGGGGGGAGGTCACCTTGTCAGCGCGCGAGCGCGCCTGCACCCAGCCTTACGCTACCAGGGGCCGCCCCCTGGATTCGATTAGCATACCGCTACCCACATTCAATCCCGTATAGAAAACGCTTATCGCCTTGATAAGGCCCGGGGAAAGCTTATTTTAAATGCAATCCTTATCTTAGAAATCTCTTTAAAAGCCGCACCCTAAAAAAACCGATAAAACATGAATAAGCATCCATATCCCGTAGAAAAAACCTTAGACAGCGCTAAGGGAAAGCTCAAGTACTTCAGCCTGGCTGCGCTACAAGCACAGGGCCACAAGATCGATAAGCTGCCTTTTTCCATCCGCATTCTGCTGGAAAATGCCCTGCGGAATTACGATGACTTTGCCGTAACCAAAGCCCACATCGACACCCTCCTGGGCTGGACGCCCTCCCCCAGCGAAAAAGATATCCCTTACAAACCCGCCCGGGTGCTCATGCAAGATTTCACGGGCGTACCCGCCGTGGTAGACATCGCCTCGCTCCGTGCCGAAGCCGTCCGCAAGGGCAAAGACCCCCAAAAGATCAACCCCCTTATCCCGGTAGACCTGGTAGTGGACCACAGCGTACAAGTGGATTACTTCGGCACCCATTATGCCTACAAGCGCAACGTGGACACCGAGTACGAACGCAATGGCGAGCGCTATCAGTTCCTTAAATGGGCCAAAAAGGCCTTTAACAATTTTTCCGTGGTGCCGCCCGGCATGGGCATTTGTCACCAGGTAAACCTGGAATACCTCGCCCAGGGCGTAATCGAACGCGATGGCTACGCCATTCCCGATACCCTGGTGGGTACCGACAGCCACACCCCCATGGTCAACGGCATCGGTGTAGTAGGCTGGGGCGTAGGCGGTATCGAAGCCGAAGCGGCCATCCTGGGCCAGCCCATTTACTTCATCATGCCCGAGGTAGTAGGCCTGCGCCTCACCGGCAAGCTGCCTACCGGCACCACCGCCACCGACCTGGTGCTCACCATCACCCACCTGCTGCGCAGCCACGGCGTGGTGGGCAAGTTCGTAGAAGTCTTTGGCCCTGGACTGGATCACCTTACCGTACCTGACCGGGCCACCATTTCCAATATGTCGCCCGAGTTTGGCTGCACCGTAACCTACTTCCCCATCGACGACCAAACGCTGGGCTACATGGGCAAAACCAACCGCCCCCAGGAACAGATAGACCTGGTGGAAAAATACGCCCGGGAGAACCTGCTCTGGCGGGAAAACGAAGACCGCATCAACTACTCCACCGTGTTAGAGTTAGACCTCGACACCGTGCAACCCACCGTATCGGGCCCCAAACGCCCGCAGGATAAAATTCTGGTTAAGGACTTCGACCACAAGTTTCAAGAGCTCCTCAAAGACGAGTTTGGCCGCGACTACATCGCCCCGGACGATCGGCAAGTTACCCGCTGGCAGAGCGAGGGCGGTAGCCAGCCAGCTCCGGCGCCCGCTCAGAGCGAGGTGGCCGTAATGGAAAAAGCCGAAGTGGAAAACGGCCTCCGCACCGTGAAGCTCAAGCTGCACAATGAGGAATTTACCCTGAGCGACGGTTCTATCGTCATCGCGGCCATTACCAGCTGCACCAACACTTCCAATCCCAGCGTGATGCTGGGGGCCGGACTGGTGGCCAAAAAAGCGTTGGAAAACGGCCTGGACGTAAAACCCTGGGTCAAGACCAGCCTGGCGCCCGGCTCTAAGGTGGTAACCGATTACCTGGAAGCTTCCGGCCTACTCCCCGAACTGGAAGCCTTACGATTCCACGTGGTGGGCTATGGCTGCACTTCCTGCATAGGCAACAGTGGCCCCCTGCCCCCGCATATAGACAAAGCAGTGAAGGAAAACGAGCTGGTGGTGGCTTCGGTACTCTCGGGCAACCGCAACTTTGAAGCCCGGGTACACCCGGCCGTGAAGATGAATTTCCTGATGTCGCCCATGCTCGTGGTGGTGTACGCCCTGGCCGGCCGGGTAGATATAGACCTGGATAAGGACCCGGTGGGCTACGACCCCAACCTCAATCCCGTGTACCTCAAAGACATCTGGCCCAGCCAGGAAGAGATCATGGAGCAGATGAACAAGGTGCTTACCCCCGGCGATTACGAGAAAAATTACGGCGAGATCTTCCAGGGCAATGAGCAATGGCAGTCCATGAAAGCCCCCGATACGGAAGATTACCAGTGGGATGAAAATTCCACCTACATTAAAGAAGCCCCCTTCTTTAAAGACATCTCCGCCGAGCCCCATGAGCCCGGCGATATCAAAGGAGCTTACCCCCTGCTCAAGCTGGGCGATAGCATCACCACGGATCACATTTCGCCGGCAGGCGCCTTCGCCGAAGATTCTCCCGCGGGTCAATATCTCAAATCCCGGGGCGTAGAACGCCAAAACTTCAACTCCTACGGCTCCCGCCGGGGCAACGATGAGGTGATGGTGCGCGGCACCTTTGCCAATGTGCGCATCAAAAACCAACTGGCCGAAAAAGAAGGCGGCTATACCCGCCACATCCCCAGCGGCGAGGAAATGACCGTCTACGACGCCGCGGTGAAATACCGCGAAGAAAACACCCCGCTGGTGGTGCTGGCCGGCAAGGAGTACGGCAGTGGCTCCAGCCGCGACTGGGCCGCCAAGGGCACCTACCTGCTGGGCATCCGGGCGGTGATCGCCGAGAGCTACGAGCGCATCCACCGGAGCAACCTGGTGGGCATGGGCGTGCTGCCCCTCCAGTTTCAGGACGGCGACAGCGCTGCATCCCTGGGCCTGGACGGTACCGAGCAGTACACCATTCACGGCATCAGCAAAGGGCTGGAGCCCGGCCAGGTGCTCAAAGCAGAGGCTAAGAAATCCGACGGCCGTACCGTAGATTTCCAGCTTACCGCCCGCCTGGATTCGCCCATCGAGGTAGAATATTACCGCAACGAGGGGATATTGCAGTACGTGCTGCGGCAGTTTCTTAAAAAGTAATGCCAGGGGCACCCCTACGGGATGCAGCCTATGTTTCGCGGACCCCCGGGATACCCACCGGCCACCCTGCTACCATCCGGCCCGCCCCGCTGGGGTGGGCCTGTGGGACGAGGGCCGCTGGGCCGCCATTGGGGAGCGCTGAATCGCGGAATGGGGATGGCCCGCCTTGGGTCCCTATAATCAGCGGCTGGGATGCTTCGTGTCAACGCAACCTTTGGGGCCCCGGAGGGGTCCCCGGATGGTAGAAAAAACGGCTGAATCGCGCGTTTGGCGGGCCCCGGAGGGGTCCCCCATT
>CAJXMS010000072.1 GCA_913056475.1 uncultured Bacteroidota bacterium | reverse complement strand
CATAACTATTGGCCCAGGCGATAGCCTACCACCACGCGCAACTGCTGGTGACGTACGTTAAGGCGCTGGTAGGCGGCGTTGAGGATGGCTACCGGAGGGTCGATGGATTGTAAGCTGTATAAGAAGCGGACTTCCAGGCTCAGCCGCCCCCAGCAATAGCCCAGCCCCCCGTCCATTCCCAGGTCAAAAAGATTAAGGGGCAGTACATCCGATCCCAAGACGGCATTGACATTGCTCCGGTTGATAGATACCACATGCTGGACTCCGGCCAGGTTAAAGCCCGGATCAAAGACGTTGTCCGTGGTATTGACCGGAACGCTCAGTTGCCGACGGTAAAAGCCGCCCAGCCCTACCGAAAAATAGCCCCCCGCCCGCAGGAAAAAGCCTTGTCCAGCTTGGTTTTCCGTTATTTGGTAGCGCAAGGCAAAAGGGATTTCGGCGGCAAAGGTGGTGATGCGCTGGCGCAGGCGGTATTCCAGCTGGGGCGCCTCAATGACGTAGCGGTAAAGACTGCCTCCCTGCACCAAGTTGAGCCCTACCTCAAAGCGGGATTGTCCCTCCAGCCATTCGCGGGCAAAGGGGATGGAGAGGCTCGCCCCGAGGGTAAAGCCCGGTTTAAGACCCGTTTCCAGGGACTCCGCGGCGCTTAGCTCTACCGTGGGGTAGTTAAAGCGGGTGGCCTGCAGGCTGGCCTGAAGGTGCCACACGGTGCTATCTCCTTGCGCTTTAAGCCCCAGCAAGGCGCCTCCGGAAATTAGGGCCGTGAGCACGAGGGTTCGAAAGGACAGGAGAGGAGTGAGCATCGGATTGTTTAGGCGGTGGCCGAAGGTATCAAAAATACCCACTATGAGCAGCCCCGGGGGATTGACTTACCTTTGCGGACGCAATGTTAATTTCTATGGCTAAACGCTTCTTCCCGTTGGTTTTACTTTTGGCCGCAGGCCTAAACCCGATGCTGTGCCGGGCTCAGAAGGCCGATAGCAGTGCCAGCCCACGCCTGGTGCCTATTCAAACTTTTCCTGCCCGCGCTGCCGTAATGGCCAAGCTGCCCGGCAGTAATGCCCAGGCGGTTCTGCGCATCCTCCGGGTGGCGGAAAATAAGGTGGCGGTCCAAAAAGGAGATGAGCTGCTGGCACGGTTCTACTTTACCACCGATTCTTTGCGCAACGAAAAGGAACTTACCGGTATCCAAAAGGGCGATACCATCAGCTTTCGCATGAGCGGTAGCTATCAGCGCCAGAGTGGGCAGTATCAGTACCGGGTGTATCACTACCGGCACTTACCCAAGCAGGGCTCCAGGCGTTGATTAGGCTGGAAGTGTATGCACGGGGCGGGAAACCTTTGTTTGTTTAGCGTGTTCTGGCTCTAATGAAAAGCGCTGAAGCGATTGTTATAGGCAGCGGTATAGCGGGCCTCGCCACGGCGGTGCGCCTGCAGGGGGCCGGATTTTCCACGCGGGTCTTTGAGGCCAACGATTACCCCGGCGGAAAGGTGACCGAAATTGGCGGGCAGGGGTATCGATTTGATGCCGGCCCTTCTTTATTTACCCTGCCCGAGCTGGTAGAAGAAACCATCCTGGCCGCAGGCAAAAAAGTGGAAGATTACTTTCACTACCACCGGCACCCCGTGGCCTGTCGCTATTTTTGGGACGATGGTACTGAGCTCACCGCCTGGGGCGACCCCCGGCACTTTGCGGAGGAGGTGGAAAGTAAACTGGGCGTGCCAGCCGCACGTACCCAAAAGCACCTGGCTCATGCAGCCCGTATTTACCGCTCCACTACCCCGGTCTTTTTGGAAAAATCCCTGCATCGGTGGAAGAGTTATCTCAACCGAGACACCCTCAAGGCCATCTCCCAAATGCACCGGCTTAGCCTGTTTAACTCCCTCCACAGCGTCAATCGCAAAGCGCTGCAGCATCCCAAGTTGGTGCAGCTATTTGACCGCTATGCCACCTACAATGGCAGCAGCCCTTATCTGACTCCCGGCGTTATGAGTAGCATCCCGCACCTGGAGCACAATTTGGGCACCTTTTACCCGCGCGGCGGCATGCACAGCATTCCCATGAGCCTTTACCGCCTGGCCCAGGATCTGGGGGTAAGCTTTCACTTTAATCAGCCGGTAGAGCGCATTCTTACCCAGGCAAAAAAAGTAAAAGGCATCCGCTCCCAGGGGCAAGATTATCCTGCATCCGTGGTGGTGAGCAATGCGGATGTTTGGCCTACCTTCAGAGCCCTTTTACCACAGGAAAAGGCGCCCGAACGTATCCTCAACCAGCCCCGCAGCAGCTCCGCGCTTATTTTTTACTGGGGTATGGCCGCTTCTTTTCCGGAGCTCGATCTGCACAATATCTTTTTTACCGAGGACTACCAGCAGGAGTTTCGCCAGATTTTTGAAGAACAAAGCGTAAGCGATGACCCTACGGTGTACGTCAATATTTCCAGCAAAGTAGAGGCCCAAGACGCCCCACCGGAGGCCGAAAACTGGTTTGTGATGGTGAATGTGCCGCCCGATACCGGGCAGGATTGGGAAGCGCTTACCGCCCGCATCCGCCAGCAAGTGCTCCGCAAATTATCCGCGCGCCTGGGCCGCGACCTGGCGCCGCTCATTGGTTACGAAGAAACGCTTGATCCTCGCAAAATACAGCAACAAACCGCCAGTTACCAGGGCAGCCTTTACGGCGCCAGCAGCAATAACCCCCTGGCGGCCTTCCTGCGGCACCCCAATTTCAGTCCCCGTATCCACGGTTTGTACTTTGCCGGCGGCAGTGTACACCCCGGCGGTGGCGTTCCTCTTTGCCTGCTCAGCGCCCGCATTACGGCCTCCCTGGCCATCCAGCGGCAGTCTTAAAGCGGCTCTTTTGTATTTTCGTCTTTAGGAGGGAGTTATTTGCCCGCCGGGCCGTTTTACATTTGGCCTCCCGGCCAAAGGAGCCCCTCGCCGGCATAAACAGTTTTCCATTTTAGCAGGGATTTAGCCCTTGAAAAACACGCGCCATGATCATTTATAACGTAACGGTAAATATAGAAAAAGACCTGGAGCAGGACTGGCTCCAGTGGATGCGGGAACAACATATTCCGGACGTCATGGGCACCGGTCTTTTTCAGAAAAGCCGCCTCTTTAAGGTGATGGTAGAGGAGGAGCAGGGCATCACCTATTCCATTCAGTACGAGGTGCGTGATCGGGAAACCCTGCAGCTCTACCAGGAAGTGTATGCCCCTAAATTGCAAGCCGAGTTTCGTGCCCGTTACGGCGACCGGGCCGTTTCATTCCGGACGCTCCTGCAGCTGGAATCAGAGCACCAATAAGCCATGAGTGGCCCTGTTCATGACCTGGAAGAAGCCCTGGAAAAAGTAGCCGCTTACTGTGCCTATCAGGAGCGAAGCCAGCGCCAGGTAAGAGAAAAGCTGCGCTCCCTGGGGCTTCAGCCGGAGGCAGTAGATGAGCTCACGGTGCGGCTTATCCAGGATGGTTTTTTGAGCGAAGAGCGCTTTGCCCGGGCCTATGCCCGCGGTAAATTCCGAATGAAAGGCTGGGGCCGCCACAAAATACGCCGGGGCTTACGCTACCACCAGATAGGCGACTACCTCCAGAAAAAAGCGCTCAAGGAGATTGACCCCGCCGAATATGAGGCCACCCTTCAGCGCTTGCTGGAAAAGTATCAGCCCCCCAAAAATGCCTCGGCCCTGGCCCAGCGGAGAGCCCGTCACCGGGCTTTTCAGGCCGCCTACCGCCGCGGCTTCGAAGCCGATCTCATCCAGGATGCCTGGGAGGTGGTTGTGGCGGAAAATGCTTAAGCTCCCGTTCCCGTCCGTAAATAGGCGGACACATTTTATCCATTTCGCTTTTTATCAGCCCATCCAAAGCGCCCCAACCCCCAAAGGGCGCTTATCAAAATTTTCCCATTATCCCGATTTCCCCTGCGAGAGGCACCCGGTTCTGTGGATCAGAATTTTAGGGATGCCCAACGCGGCCCGAAGTCCCCCTTGGAGGGATTTAGGGGGCTCTGCATGGTTTAGTCGTTTAAGGGGTGACTGTTTAACTGTTAAAGTGGTGAGACAGGCGAGGTCTGAAAAGACTTGTTTATAAACGGAAAGGAGGCAGTTTACCAGAATGTCATCCTGAGTGATCTCGCGGTTAGTGAGATTGTAGCGAAGGGTGGTTCTTGGAGGGAGGTTAAATTGTTAAGTCGTTTAATTGTTGCACGGGTGATTTGATGAGGGAAGTGAGGATGGTGAGGGGGTCAGCGCCTCACCACGAACCGGAAACATCCTTACGTAGCGACGTTTGCCAAAACGTCGTTTTGATGGAGCGAGGCATTTGCTAGGTGGCACAGCATAGCGCCTCGCCACGGGCGCGACAGGCCTCACTAGGGGAGAGAAGTTTACAAGCAAAGGGAGCGCTGGCGACGCGATCTAGGGCCGAACCAAAAAGCGGCGTTGATAGACGCCCCGCGGGCCTTTTACCTGCAGTAAATACAGCCCACCGGGCAGGCCTTCCAGGGATAAAGTAAGCCGCGCGGCCACGCCCCTTGCTTGCTGTATCCGTTTACCGGATGGGGCATAAACCTTGATTTCGCGGGGCGCATTGTCGGTCCAGCGGAGCTGGAGCTGATTTTGCGCCGGCTGCGGAAAAAGCGTAAGTCTTCCCGCGGGCAGGTCTTCCCGCCCCAGTCCCTGTAAACAGGCCCGGCTGGCCATCCGGTTCGCCAGGCTATCCAGCATTGGAAAGAGCGAATCGCCCGGGCACACCGTCCCGGAAGGACAGCCCCGCTGGGCGACGTTGGCCGCCCGGTGGCCCGTTAGGTGCGGAAGTACCAGCTGAGAACTCCCGTGCAAACTGCTATCGGCCAGAAAAATACTATGCTGACAAGCCAGGTAAGTGCTCAGCATGGCCAAACTACTTAAGGCGGTATCGCTGGGGACGGTATCCATAAAATTGCCAATCAGGCATATCCCGCTGGTTCCCGAATTCATACAGCTAAAATGGGCGCCCAAGTGCCCCAGACCCCGTCCTTCATAAACTACTCCGTTGGGATCTATGAGCCAGTTGTAGCCTATGTCGCTCCAGCCGTTGGTATTTACGTGCAGGTCCCAGTAGTAAGATACCACCCACTGGTAGTCGGAATAATCGGTAAATCCGGCGGAATGATGCACCACCAGGTGGGTAGGGGAATGGGCGCTGTAGTTTGGCGGTGGACAATTGCCCCCGGGGCACCAGCAGCTCCTTTGACAAATAGGCGGGGCTGGGCAAGCGCAGCTATCGGCTTTCCTTAACGGGCGGACGGTGTTGGAAGCGCTTTTTTTTTCCGGTGGGGGCGCCCGGAAAGTACGCAGGATGAGGGGGGCTTTTAATGCCTGAGAACTGCCAATTTGAAACGCTTGAGCGGCCTCGCGGCGAGGCTTGGCAATCCAGCTTTTCCTTCCCCGGGCCTTACCGTGGTCAGGGCCGGGCATGGGGTTCCAGCTTTCCCACCGGCCCTCTTTTTGAAAACGGAGGTAAAGCTTTTCCGGCCCGTAGCGGGCCTCGCAGTAGGCGGAAATGCCCAAAAAGCCCCAGGTGTGAGGGCTATCTATTTTTTGGACGGCACTGCGCCAGGGCTGCTCGCCTACTGCCCTTTCCTCTAGCCAGAGGCTGTCTTGCCGGGTTTGGGCATGCAAGGCGCTGCTTAGCAAAAGCAAGGGAAGGAGGTAGAAGGGAGAACGAAGGGCCATGGGAGAGGGGCGGTTTTTAGGTTTGCAGCACCCCTGGGTTAAAGGGTTCATCGCTGGGAGCGTGGTCCGCCGCTTCTATGCCCATGCTTATCCAGCGCCGGGTTTCCAGGGGGTCTATGATGGCATCGGTCCAGAGGCGTGCCGCCGCGTACTCCGGTTTGGTTTGGGCTTCGTAGCTATTGTGGATTTTGTCCAGGAGTTCTTTTTCTACTTCATCGGTTATTTCTTGGCCCTGGCTTTTGAGGCGCGCCTTTTCGATCTGGAGCAGCACCTTGGCGGCTTGCTGGCCGCCCATTACCGCCAGGCGCGAATTGGGCCAGGCCACGATAAGCCGGGGATCATAGGCTTTGCCACACATGGCGTAATTACCGGCTCCGTAACTATTGCCCATGATCACGGTAAACTTCGGCACAACGCTGTTGCTCATGGTGTTCACCATTTTGGCGCCGTCCTTGATGATGCCGCCGTGCTCACTGCGCTTGCCTACCATAAAACCGGTTACGTCCTGGAGAAACACCAGGGGGATCTTCTTTTGATTGCAGTTGGCAATAAAGCGGGCGGCCTTATCGGCGCTATCAGAGTAGATCACCCCGCCAAATTGCATTTCGCCCTTTTTGCTTTTCACCACTTTACGGTTATTGGCCACAATGCCTACCGCCCAGCCATCTATGCGGGCATAGCCGGTGATGAGGGTTTGTCCGTAGCCTTCTTTATAGGCTTCAAAGGCGCTATCATCTACCAGCCTCTCGATAATCTCCATCGTATCGTAGGTCTTGGCCCCATCACTGGGCATAAGGCCGTAAATTTCCTCGGGATCTTTGGCGGGCGGAGCGGGGGTGCTGCGGTTGTACCCGGCTTTGTTTTTGGCCCCCATTTTATCCACGATGTTTTTTATGCTATCCAGGGCATCTTTATCGTCCTTGCTTTTATAATCGGTTACACCGGATATTTCGCAGTGGGTAGTGGCTCCGCCCAGGGTTTCGTTATCCACCTCTTCCCCAATGGCTGCCTTGACCAGATAGCTCCCGGCCAGGAAAATGCTGCCCGTCTTTTCTACGATGAGGGCCTCATCGCTCATGATAGGAAGGTAGGCGCCCCCCGCTACGCAACTACCCATGATAGCGGCAATTTGGGGAATACCGCGCGAGGAGAGCACCGCATTGTTGCGAAAAATGCGGCCAAAATGTTCTTTATCAGGAAAAATCTCATCTTGCAGGGGAAGGTACACCCCGGCACTGTCTACCAGGTAAATGATGGGAATATGGTTTTCCAGGGCTATTTCCTGGGCCCGCAGGTTTTTCTTCCCCGTAATGGGAAACCAAGCGCCCGCTTTCACGGTGGCGTCATTGGCTACCACGATCACCATTTGATCGCGGAGGTAGCCCATCACCACTACCACGCCCCCTGCAGGGCAGCCGCCGTGCTCTTGATACATCTCGTAACCCGCAAAGGCGCCGATCTCGATTTGGGGTTTTTTGTCATCCAGCAAATACGCGATCCGCTCCCGGGCGGTGAGTTTGCCCTGTTCGTGTTGTTTGGCTATTTTCTTATCGCCACCGCCTTTTGCTATGCGGTCCAGCTTGCGGCGTACATCCGCCACCATCAACTTCAGGTGGTCTTCGTTTTTATTGTGCTCCAGGTTCATACCGTTATTTGCAATTGGGAAGGGTGAAGGTAAAGGCCCGCTGCCAGAGGGCGTTTGGGGCGTTACTGCTCAGCAGGTGAAATTGATTGACTCCTTTTTGAGGGGAGTGTACCAGGATCAGTTCGGGTAGCCCATCACCGGAGAGATCGCCGTACCAGAATAGCTCCATCACCCCACAGGGGCCCAAATCGGGCAGAAGGGCCATCAGGTCCTGCTTAGTGGTTTCTTGATTTTCTTTTACCAGGGTGGCCTCTAATTCATAATTAGATACTTGCAGGCAGCCGGCTTCACGGTTTACCGAGCCGGAAGCCATCAATTGAAGCGAAGAGCTAGCGCGCAAATTGCAAATTTGCCCCGGCAGGAGTTGATTGCCCCGGTAGCGAAACATCTCGCTACGGTCCTTCAGCTCCACTTCTTCGGTGGCCAGAGGGCGATTGAGTCCCAGCAGAAAAAGGCTTCTCTCTTCCTCTTCGGTGGTGATATCAAACTCCAACCCTTCGTAAAGCTGGCGCTGGCTCACCACCATTCTCATTTCCACTGGTTTTACGCGGTGATACCGGGCATTGCTATCGGCGGGGAAAATGCCATACCAGATAAGGCTGGGGTCCAGCTTGTCGGCTGGTCCGCAGTAATTTACCGCCTCGATGGCTACCTGAGTTTGGCTGGCATTGTTCCAGAAAGGATGCTTTGACATGTTAGATTCCTTAGAAGCGGACGTTTGCCCTAGCAAACTATCGGCCTCTTGCCTCAGCTGGCGGCTTTTTTGCAGAGATTGGTTTAGCGCTTCCTCGGCACCTTCGTTCAAACTGGCCAAAAAGCCATCGAAAGCATACCCCCACTGTTTTTTATAGCGTACACGGCGCCAGTGTCCTTCAATGCCTTCTACGGTAAGGCTTCCGTAGGTGCCGGGACATACGTTCATCGTGTCCTTGTGCAAGCCATAGGTAAGCACTTCCGCCTTCAGGGAGGGGCGGCTCCTTAGGCTTAAGCCACTGGGAGCCTTCACCTGGTAGGGGTACTGCCTGGCGCAGTTTTCCTGGGCCTCACCGGCCAAAGGAAAGAGCGCGCAAGAAATAAGAGAAAGCCCCCAAAGCCAGGAAGCGCTACGGGTGAGGATTGCCGATATTTTCATAAGGGCGAAAATACAAATTCCAATTGCTGCAAATAGGCACCAGCCGCGGGGCCTTCGTTCATCAGCAGGTCTATGATACTGAGATTAGGCAGAAAGCCATGCTTATGCCGGAAGTTTTGCCAGTAGGGCGGAAAGGCCTTCACGGGGCTTTTCCTTTTGGGGTGAAACGGAGAGCGTAGATCATCCGCCCCCGCAGGCCTGGCTACCCAGGAGCGAGTAGCGTTAAGCGGCTGGTCTCGCCGCAGCCAGTGGAGGATACGCGCGGCCAGGCGCTGGTTAAGTTCCCAGAGGGTGTTAGGCGGCTCGCTCAGGACTTCCGCCAGGCCCGGGCCGATGGTTTCGTAAAAGGGGCTGTGGCCATAAGTGGTACGCAGGGCCTGGAGATGCGCCCGCATCCAGTCGCGTTGGGGGCTCAACTTAATGCTGCCACTGTAGCGGGCGCTCTGATGGTTTACCGGTACCGTTAGTTTGAGCGGACCATTGGGGCTGTCGATGTAGCAGCGGTTTCGATAGCTTTGTTTGGGATAGGTTTCCCAAGCCTCACAGATAACATAAGGGTAACGGAGCAAAGCAGCCCAGTAATCAATAGGGCCCAGGTAGCTCATGCTAAAGAGCCCCAGACTCATGCCCGGGCTTTTTGGCTCC
>CAJXMS010000071.1 GCA_913056475.1 uncultured Bacteroidota bacterium | reverse complement strand
ACTTGCTGCGCCGCCAAATGGTACGCCCCTTCCGCAAGCCGCTGGTGGTGATGACCCCCAAAAGCCTCCTGCGCCATCCCAAAGTGGTATCTCCACTCGAAGATATGGCCGGGGGCCGCTTCCAGGAAGTAATGGATGACCCCCGGATCGAGGAGCCCAAAAAGGTGAAAAAGCTCGTTTTTCTCAGTGGTAAGCTCTACTACGACCTGGACAAACAGCGCGACGATCATTTCCCGGAAGACCGGGCTTTCATTCGCATGGAACAGCTTTACCCCCTTAACGAAAAAGGCATCCAGCAGGTGCTCAAGCGCTACCCCAAAAACGTGGAGCTCTACTGGGCGCAAGAAGAACCGGGCAACATGGGCGCGGCCTGGTTTATAGCCCAGCATTTCCCCCATAAACTGAACGGCATACTGGCCCAAGACCCCAGTGCCAGCCCCGCGGCAGGTTCCGCCCAGCTCGCCATGGACCGGCAAGAAAAACTACTCTCTGAAATCCTCAATGTTTAAGCAATCCCTTAGGCCCTAAAAAATTATGATAGAAGTTAAAGTTCCTTCCCCAGGTGAATCCGTATCCGAAGTGGAAATCGCTTCTTGGCTGGTTAGCGATGGGGACTACGTAGAAGCCGATCAAGAAGTGGCGGAGCTGGACTCCGACAAAGCTACCCTGGCCCTCCCGGCTGACGAGGCGGGGGTTATTTCCCTTAAAGCCGAAGAAGGAGACGCCGTAGAGGTGGGGCAGGTGATCGCCACCATTGATACCGACGCCAAGGCGCCCGAAGGAGGCGGCGGTAAAAGCGAAAAGAAAGAAGCTGCCCCGGAAGCGAAGCCCGCCAAAGAAGCCCCTAAAGAAAGCGCCCCGCAAAAAGAGGCGGCGCCCCAGGCTTCAGCGGAAAAAGAATCCCAAAAGCCCCAAAAAGAATCCTATGCCAGCGGCGCTGCCTCCCCGGCGGCCCGCAAAATCCTCGATGAGAAAGGCATGAAGCCGGAAGAGGTCAAGGGCACCGGGCGTGATGGACGCATAACCAAAGATGACGCGGTAAAGGCGGAGGCTTCCATGGGAACCCCCACCGCCAGCGAACGGCCCGTAGAGCGTAAACGCATGAGCTCGCTAAGGCGCAAACTGGCCCAGCGACTGGTTTCCGTTAAAAACGAAACCGCCATGCTTACCACCTTTAACGAGGTGGATATGAAACCCATCTTTGACTTGCGCGCTCAGCACAAGGAAGCCTTTAAAGAAAAGCACGGCGTAAGTCTGGGCTTCATGAGTTTCTTTACCAAAGCGGTAACGCGGGCCCTGAAGGAGTTTCCCCAGGTAAACAGCATGATAGACGGTGATGAGCTGGTCAGTTATGACTATGCCGATGTGAGCATTGCCGTGAGTGGGCCCAAAGGTTTGATGGTACCTGTACTGCGCAACGCCGAGCAGATGAGCTTTGCCGGTATCGAAAAAGAGATCAAGCGCCTCGCCATTCGCGTACGCGACGGGGAGATCACCCTGGACGAAATGACCGGCGGTACTTTCACCATTACCAACGGGGGCGTGTTTGGCTCCATGCTCTCTACCCCCATCATTAATCCCCCCCAGAGTGCTATTCTGGGGATGCACAATATCGTGGAACGGCCCGTGGCCATCGATGGGAAAATCGATGTGCGACCCATCATGTACGTAGCGCTGAGTTACGATCACCGCGTTATAGATGGACGGGAATCGGTAGGCTTCCTGGTAGCCGTGAAAGAAGCACTGGAAAACCCCCAGGAACTCCTCATGGGAGGCGATGACGTGGTAAAACGCGCCCTGGAAATTTAAGCTTCCCTTCATTCCCCTCTCAGGCTTCTAAAACGGGTCTGGACAAATCAAAAAAATCCGCGAAAACGCTCTGCTGCGCTTTCGCGGATTTTTTATGCTCTTAAAGAAAAACCCACCCGCCGGGCAGGGCTCATTTGGCCGCCAGGCCTCAGCAGAGAAGCCTGAGCCTAGCGCTGGATGCGGAGCTTCTGGCTGTGCCGGTGCTCGGCGCTGCGCAGCTCAAGGAGATAGAGGCCGCTGGGCAAGTCGTGCTTTATGGTGTGGTGGTTTTGGGGGTCGTCAGTAATTTCACGGGTGAGCAGCTCGCGGCCCTGGAGATCGCTGATGCGGAGCTGTAGGGGGGCATCATTGGTGGTTTGGTTTTCGATGGTAAGGGTCTCCTGGGCCGGATTGGGGTAAACGCGGAGGGCGCTGCTACCGGCGGTCTCGGGGAGGCCTACGGAACGGCCTTCGCCAAAACGGATATTGTCGAGGTAAAAGTGATTGCCCCCGCCACTCTCGAAGCGGAATTTGATCAGAATAGGATCGTCCTGTACATAGGCGTCAAAAGGGATGATCTCGGTAAAC
The DNA here is from genome assembly GCA_913056475.1 of uncultured Bacteroidota bacterium. GTDB lineage: Bacteria > Bacteroidota > Bacteroidia > Flavobacteriales > Schleiferiaceae > CAJXMS01. Next base: position 6,767 of record CAJXMS010000071.1, on the reverse strand, counting down.
CATTGGTTATTACCGGGCACAAAATTGCCGCCTTGGTTGGCGGCCGTGCGCAGGCGGCCACTGTTAATGGTGCGGCGCAGCAGCCAGTTTTCGCCACAATCGCGGGAGGCCAGGACCTGGAGCTGGGCATCATTGTCCGTACGCTGGGCTACGTAGGCATAATCAAAAAAGAGGAAGAGGTCCTGACCATTTTTGGTTTTGATGGCCGGAGAGATCAGTTCATCTACCTCGCCGGGCAGATTGGGGGTTTTGTCTACCCGCAAGCATTGATTGCCCTCCGAGCCGGCGCGCTGGAAGACGTAAAAAGTGCCGTTATTTCCCCGGTCTACGGTAGTGTAGGAGAAGGGGAGCTGGCTGAAGTACTCGAAGCTATTGCGCCATTCCCGGTCAAAGAAGGGTTGCTGTTTCGCTTTTACGTCTACGTAATCGGGCAGGTAGAGGGTATCCGTGCCGGCGCTGTTGCTGGCTATGAGGGTAACGTCCCAGTTGCCGGGCTGCTGGTAGGTCACACTGGGATTGGGGGCGGTAGAAGTGGCCGGCGTCCCCCTTTCAAACTGCCACTCCCAGCTCGTAGCGCTTCCCTCTTCCGATGCATCACTAAAGGTAATGGGCGCTCCGGTGCATCCGTAGCGGCGGGCCATGCCTACCTTGGCCTTAGGAGGGCAGGTAGGCGGGTTGTTGACGCCCGTGAAATTAAGGTTGCCATTGCTTACAATTCCGCCGCGCAGATTGCTGTTGGTGAGCACGTTGCGCATCCGGGTTTTTTGCCCCTGGGTAAACATATTTTGACAGCTGGAATAGTCCATATAATTCTCGATCTGGTCTTTGCGGTCGGGATTGTCATTAGAGCAGGAGTTGGTGCTGAGGTCACAGCCGTAATTGGCCGCGGAAACAGGCGGTGTATCGCTCACCTGATCGCCGCCAAAGCAGCCTCCCTGGAAGGGGTGAAAAAGCGCCAGATAATGCCCCGTTTCGTGGGTTAGGGTGCGGCCATCGGTCACGGCCGTACCGATGGTGCCCACTTCGTCGTGCCGGATTACCGTTCCGTCATTGCGATAACTTTGATTGCCATTGCGGGGAAAACTGGAGTAGCCCAGGATCACGCCGCCGGAACTGCCCCGGCTCGTGCTGCGGACCCGGCGGGTCACCCAGATATTGTAGTACCGGGAGTTGTCCCAGTTAATGAGGTCTTTCACGCTGTTATCGCCCGTGAGGGAGCGCATAGACTTCGTTCGGGTAATGCCATCGGTACAGTTGCCCTGGGGGTCTTTTCGGGCCAGCACAAATTCGATCTCCACATCGGTAGCATCCCCTTTAAAGGCGTTGCGCGTTTGGCTGGTATCGGCATTCAGGCGGCGAAAATCTTCGTTGAGTACCCGGAGTCCGTCCTTGATCTGGGCTACGGAGATGTTATCGGCTTCCGAGGCATATACCACGTGAAAAACCACCGGTATTTGGTACACCGTGCCCTGGGTTTTGGCGGCCGGTGTTTGTTTCAGCGCGGCATTGGTCTGGGCTATTTCCTGGACCAGGGAAGGGTCATCTGCCATTCTTTGGGCCAGGATTTCGTCGCTGTAGCACCAATCGTGGGCTTCTTGGGCGGAAAGAGAAAAGGCCATCTGGAAGGCCATAGCAAGGGAAAAGATATAACGCATAGGGGGGGAGGGTTTTACAGGAGCAAATAAGCCGTCTTAAAGCTCCCGGCTACCGATATTTATTTAAAAATGTACCACAAAGGTAAAGATTCGCCCTGGGGCATGGATGTCAGCCGGCCGGCCTTCGGCCAAATGTAGGGCGACCCGCCCCCATGTTTGGTTTATTTTTGAGCTTGCTCTTTTCCGGTAGTTCCCCTCGTGGATAACCCCCTTGATTTATAGGGTAGAAGGGTTTGGCAGATTGGAATAGATTGTTGTAAATTCGCAGCCCCTTTTCGTAGAAGGGGGTTGAAAGAGATTAAATCGTTTAAAGATAGCCAGTTGTGAATACTATAAGCTACAAAACTGTTTCCGCAAACAGTGCCACTGCCGATAAAAAATGGGTTTTAGTGGACGCCCAGGGCGAAACGCTGGGGCGCCTTGCTTCCCGGATTGCCTTTATCCTTCGGGGCAAGCATAAGCCCCATTACACCCCGCACGTGGATTGTGGCGATAATGTAGTGGTTATCAATGCCGAAAAAATTAAGCTGGGCGGTTCCAAGTCCTGGACCAAAGAATACGTGCGCTACACCGAGTATCCCGGTGGTAAGCGGGTAGCAACCGCTGAAGAAGTAATGGAAAAGCACCCGACGCGTATTCTGGAAAACGCGGTACGGGGCATGCTTCCCAAAAACCGGCTGGGTCGGGAGCTCTTTCGCAATCTCTACGCTTACGCCGGCAGCGAACACAAACAAGAGGCGCAAAAGCCCCAAAAATTAGACATTAATATCATTAAGTAAATTCCGCATGGCTACCACCCACACCCTAGGCAGAAGGAAAAAATCAGTAGCCCGGGTCTTCCTGCAAGAAGGCAAAGGGCAAATCGAGATCAACAACAAGCCCTACCAAGAATACTTCAGCACCAAAACCCTCCACTACAAAGTGCAGCAGGTTTTCTTGCTTACCGAAACGGAAGGGCAGTATGATGTGAAAATCAACGTCCAGGGAGGCGGCATCACCGGCCAGGCCGAAGCCATTCGCCTCGGATTAAGTCGGGCCCTCTGCGAAGTGAACCCGGAGCACCGCCTTAAGCTCAAGCCGGAGGGTATGCTCATGCGCGACCCCCGTGCCGTGGAGCGCAAGAAGTACGGCTTCAAGAAAGCCCGGAAAAAAGACCAGTTCTCCAAGCGTTAATACCGCTTTTTTTACGATACGCCCAGCCGGGTTTAGTATCCAAATGTGCCGGGTGCTTGCTTGCCAGAGCCCACCGGTGCATTGCTTTTTAGTGAATGTAAACCTCAAAACAAGATCATGGCAGAACAACGCATCAAAGAAATGCTCGACGCGGGCGTACACTTTGGCCATCTTACCCGTAAGTGGCACCCCAACATGGCGCCCTACATCTTCATGGAGCGCAATGGCATCCACATCATTGACCTCTACAAATCCGCCGCTAAGCTAGACCAGGCCGGGGAAGCCCTGCGCAAACTGGCCGCCTCGGGCCGCAAAATTCTTTTGGTAGCCACCAAAAAGCAGGCAAAAGACATCGTAGCGGAAAACGCCAAAAAGGTAGATCAACCTTACATCATCGAACGTTGGCCGGGTGGGCTGCTGACCAATTTTGTCACCATTCGCCGCGCCATCAAAAAGATGCAGAACATAGACCGCATGAAAGAGGATGGTAGCTACGACTCTCTTTCCAAGCGCGAGCGCCTCCAGGTGGACCGCCAGCGGGCTAAATTGGACAACCAGCTCGGACCTATCGCCGATATGAGTCGCCTGCCGGGGGCCATGCTCATTGTGGACATCAACAAGGAACACATCGCCGTGAAAGAAGCCCAGCGCTTGGGCATTCCTACCTTTGCACTGGTAGATACCAATTCAGATCCCCAGCAGGTAGATTTCCCGGTGCCGGGCAATGATGACGCCACCAAATCCATCTCCTTTCTGGTAGAATCACTGACCGGCTACATCCAACAAGGACTCAAGGAGCGGCAAGAAGAAAAAAGTCGGGCCTCTGAGGCCAAGGTGAAAAAGGCGGCCAAAAAGCAGGAGCAGCCCGCCGGAGAAGAAGCTACCGCTGAGGCTTCGCAAGAAGAAAAATCCACGGCCGATAAGCAAGCGACCCAAGCGGATAAGAAACCCGCCGCCCCAAAAGCCGGTGCCAAACAAGCGGCAAAAGAAGCCAACAAAGCGGAGCCGCAAGCTACCGAAGAGGAGAAAAAAGCAGAATCTCCGGAAGCAGAGGCTAAAGCCCAGGCCGATAGTGAGGCCAAACCGGCAGCTGAAAGCGAAAAAAAGGATGAAAAAGCCGATCAAGGTTAAGCCTTTTTACCCTATTGTTAAATTTAATTTGTCGGTAAGGTCCCGCCCAGGCAAGGCTTAATTTTGGGGCTTTACCGCCTGTTTTCCCTACCCAAAACAATCATTACTAGATCATGGCAAAAATCACTGCTTCTGAAGTAAACAAGTTGCGCCAGCATACCGGCGCAGGGATGATGGACTGCAAAAAAGCCCTTACCGAAGCGGAAGGAGACTTTGAAGCGGCCGTAGATATCCTGCGTAAAAAAGGCCAGAAAGTGGCCGCCAAGCGGGCCGATCGCGAGGCTTCCGAGGGCTGCGTACTGGCTGCCACCAATGACGACCAATCCTACGGGGCTATCGTGAGCCTGAATTGCGAGACCGATTTCGTAGCCAAAAACGAAAGCTTCGTGGCCCTTACCCAAAGTATCCTGGACGCTGCAGTGGCCCATCAAATTGAAAACAAGGAGGCGCTTCTTAGCACCAAATTAGACGAGCTGACCGTAGAAGAAAAACTCACCGAACAAACCGGGGTGATCGGCGAAAAGCTGGAAATAGGTGGTTTCGAAACGCTCCAGGCGCCTTTCGTGGCTTCTTACATTCACGCTGGCAACAAGCTGGCTTCCCTGGTAGGCCTTTCGAGCCGGGCCCCGGAAGCCGGGCATAACGTAGCCATGCAGGCGGCGGCCATGAACCCGGTGGCCCTTAACCGCGAGGGCGTGCCCCAGGAAACCATTGACCGCGAATTGGAACTGGGCAAAGAGCAAGCCCGGCAAGACGGAAAGCCGGAAAACCTTTTGGAAAAAATTGCAGAAGGTCGGCTCAATAAGTTCTTCAAGGAAAATACCCTGGTAGAACAAGAATACATTCGCGATAGCAAACTGACGGTAAGTAAATACCTCCAGAGCGAGGACAAAGGTTTGGAGCTGGTCGGTTTTAAGCGGGTAGGCCTGGGCGTATAGCCCGCTCCGCGAACGCCCCCTTTCCTAATTCATAAAGAGAGCCCCGGCTGAGCAGCCGGGGCTTTTTGATTTATTCCCCCTCTAAAAAAACGGAACCGCCCCGGGAAAGCGGTTCAGTTGGATCTAAAGAGCCGTTATGGCTGGGAAAATCCTGCACGGACTCCGCTGGAGGGCGTGTTTTTGGGCCGGGGTAGGAGAGGCCCCTTTTCCAACTTTCGTTCCAGGGGCATAAGTGCCATTTGGTCCAAAAGGAAGCTCATGCGGACCCGGGCTTTAAAAATGGGCTCTTTGACCGCCTCTTCCCTTTCCAAGGGGATGTCGGTGATCTTTTCGAGGGCTAAGGCGATTGGGGAAGCAGCACGCCCTGCTTCCGTGGTATCTTCTCCGGGGTGGTGGCCCCACCCCTTTAAGCTTAAAAGGAGGCCGGCGGCAAGGGCAAGGATGGCTTGTTTTTTCATGGTTTAGTTCTCATTTAGGATAAGAGACCGGACAAAATTGCGGTTGGTGCCTCCGGAGGGAAAGGTTTTTTCGCCCGCTATCCGGCCTACGGCGGTAAGCCGGGGATAAGGGTCGGTGAGGGGAGCGGGCCGGCAGGGGCCGCCCGGCCGGGGGCTTTTAGAGATCGCTCCAAAGCCTGTAGCAAACAGGGCCTAAGCTTGCTATCTTTGCCCCGTAATTAAACGAGCCTTCCCTCTATGAAATACCGGCGCATCCTGTTAAAATTAAGCGGAGAAGCCCTAATGGGCGATTCTCCCTATGGCATCAATGGCGAGCGTTTAAAAGAATACGCGCAAGATCTACGAGCGGTAGCAGAAACGGGGGTAGAAATGGCCATCGTGATCGGAGGGGGCAATATTTTCCGGGGCCTGAAAGGCGCCAGCGAAGGCATGGACCGCACCCAGGCCGATCACATGGGCATGTTGGCCACCGTTATCAATGGCCTCGCCCTGCAATCGGCCCTGGAGGAAGAAGGCCTCAAAACGCGCCTGCAAAGCGCCATCGAGATGGACAAGGTAGCCGAGCCCTTCATACGCCGCAAGGCTCCCCGGCACCTTGAAAAGGGCCGCGTGGTGATCTTTGGGGGCGGCACCGGCAATCCCTACTTTACCACCGATACGGCCGCCACCCTACGGGCCATTGAAATAGATGCCGATGTGATCCTCAAAGGTACCCGCGTGGATGGTATCTACACCGCTGATCCCGAGAAAGACCAAACCGCTACCAAGTATAAAACCCTTTCTTTTCAGGAAGTGTACGAAAAGGGACTCAATGTGATGGATATGACGGCCTTTACCTTGAGCAAAGAAAACCAGCTCCCCATCCTCGTTTTTGATATGAATAAACCCGGCAACCTCCTCAAAGTAGTAAAAGGGGAAGCCGTGGGAACCCTGGTAGAAAATTAAAGTCTGCCAGAACCGCCTTTTTTTCGAAATTTGTGAGACCTTGAAAAGCCTATCCCAATTGCCTTATAGCTAGAAGCACTATCATGGAAGAACTCGATATGGTCCTGGAAATGGCCCAGGAAAACATGCAAAAATCCGTAACCCACCTGGAGCAAGAACTGCTTAAGATCCGCGCGGGCCGCGCCAATCCCAACATGTTAGACGGCGTTCGGGTAGAATACTACGGTTCGGTAACCCCGCTTAATCAATTGAGCAACATCAACGCCCCCGACGCCCGTACCCTCACCATCCAGCCCTGGGATAAAAGCATGATGAGCGAAGAAGCAATGCTGGATCTAGGTTTATTGTAGTTATTTCCATTGTAAAATATCTCTGTATTATTAAATGCCTTTTTGACTAAATTGATTCCCGTATTTTGTGTACCTTCGGAAATTAGTGTATTGATGGCTATTCAATGAATCATATCA
>CAJXMS010000070.1 GCA_913056475.1 uncultured Bacteroidota bacterium | reverse complement strand
GGTGGCGGCGGCCACTTTTTCCGCCAGGGCAATGCCATTTCCTACCGTTACCACGTCGATGTCTTTGGCCTGGCCTCGCTGGAGGAATTTATCGCGCACAAAGCCTCCTATCACGTAGGCTTCTTGTTGCAAGGCATCAGCTGCGCGGCCTATGGTTTTAAAAATGGGATCTTCTATAAACTGTGGAAGCAATTGCGCCATGAGAACAGGAGCCGCCGGAGGCGGGAAAATTTGAGGGTGGGTTAAGCTTGAAGAAAAATACTGAGGGCCAGGAATAAGGTGATGAGCAGGTAAATTAAAATGTGGGTTCGCTTCACTTCGCGCTTGATGGCGAGGAGCCGCTCGTCTTTTTCCTCCAGGGGAAGGGCATAAAGCATGGGAAACATCAGGAAGGCCTGCCCTCGTTCTTGCCAGGCCTGCTGATCCTGGTAGTCAAACTGCCAAAAGTCTTTCAGACTACCCGGATCTTGGCCGGCCTCTATACGCCGGTACTGGAGCTGGAGGGCTGATTTTCGCAAAAACAGGCCCAGCATGGCCGCTATCATGCCGAAGCTTAGAAGGTATATCCAGGTCATGGCTTTGCTTTAAGCGACAAAGGTAGCACGCCCCGGGGGGATTACAGACTACAGGCAGGTTTCTTCTCCATCCACACAAAAGCAGGTGTCCCGTCCGCGCTGCACCTCTACAAAGCGAAGGTCACAAGTTTGGTCCGAGGTCTGTAAGGTCTGATAGACTTTTTGTTGCTCCAGCTTAATATCGGTTCGAATCCGCTTAAAGCGAGAGCTTACCAGGCCGGTACCGTTGGTAATGCGGTCAAAGGTGGGGCGATTTTGATTGATACTTTGGGAAGGTTTGTTTACCTGGAAGTAGGTCACCAGCTCGTCGGCGCCCCCGTATATTTCCATAGAAAGGCTCTCAAAAAAACGGATCACGTTTTCTTTGGGTTCCAGGCGATTTCCCACGGCCCGGGCCAGGCTAAAGCGGTCAAAGAGCAGCTCTACCGAGGAGCGATCGGTGGTAAGGAGGGGTAAATCGATCACGGTGCTGCGGTAGAGGCTGTCGCGGGTTTGCAAGTTGAATTCCCGGTAATGGAGGATCAAGTTAACCTGATAGGCGCGGAGCGGGGCAGAGCCCTGGTCTACGTCAAATTCAATGCGGCCGGTAAAAAAGCGAATGGATACCGGGTCCGGGGGCTGGCGGATGTCGATATTACCTACAATGCCCGTACGCCCGGAGGCTTCGCTGCCATCCGGCCTTACTACGGCTACTTCATATTTCTTGTCCTGGGCCAGGTCTACATCGCTGGGCACCCGGTAAAGGTGATGATTTTCCCCTGTGAAAGTGCCGCTGTCCAGCACTACATCGTCAAAATAGCGCAAGGGTGTTTCCTTGAGCATTTGCGTTTCTTCCCGGTTATACTCTCGCAGGTACACCTCTATTTCGGCGCTGTCGTAATAGAGGGAATCGCTGTTGCGCACGTATTGCTGCGGATTATCATCGGTCAAATAGCCGCGCTGCACCCGCACAAAATTGGTATCTGCGGTAGGGTCCAAAATACTGTACAAAACGGTGGTAGGCTCGTAGGAGGCGGTTACGTCCAGGGTATTGTCGCAGCTGATAACCAGCAGGCTCCCCAGGAGAAGGAAAAGCCCATTTTTCATAGATTCTTTTTCTAGAGACGGGAAGGATTCATAAGGTTGCCCAAAAGTATAAATTTGCATGATACCAGCCGGCGGTCATTTGGCCGCAGGCCAAATGAAAAATGACCCTTAGAAATCCCTTTCCTTTATGTCAGTAGTTCGCTCCGATTTTAAAAAAGTAACCACCAACTCCGTACAGGAAATGAAGCGCAACGGAGAAAAGATATCCATGCTTACCGGCTATGATTTTACCATGGCGGGCATCATTGATAAAGCCGGGGTGGACGTGATATTGGTGGGCGATTCGGCCTCGAATGTGATGGCCGGACACGAAACCACCCTTCCCATTACCCTGGATCAGATGATATATCATGCTTCGAGCGTGGTGCGGGCGGTTGAGCGGGCGCTGGTAGTGGTGGATCTGCCCTTTGGCAGCTATCAGGGCAATTCTAAAGAGGCCCTTGGCTCCGCCATCCGCATCATGAAAGAAAGCGGGGGCCATGCGGTGAAGTTAGAAGGGGGCATAGAGGTACTGGAGTCCATTAAGCGCATTCTTACGGCGGGTATCCCGGTTATGGGCCACCTGGGCCTTACGCCTCAGAGCATCTATAAGTTTGGCACCTATACCGTTCGCGCCAAGCAAGAGGAAGAAGCTCAAAAGCTGCTGGACGATGCGCAAGCGCTGGAGGAGGCGGGTTGTTTTGCCCTGGTCCTGGAGAAAATACCCGCCCATTTGGCGGAAAGAGTGGCGGCGCAGCTCCAGATCCCGGTGATTGGTATCGGGGCGGGCAGCGGGGTAGATGGTCAGGTGCTGGTGCTGCACGATATGCTGGGTATGACCTACGAGTTCCAGCCGCGCTTTTTACGCCGGTACCTCAATCTATATAAAGAGATTAACGGGGCCGTGGCCCAGTACGTGGACGATGTAAAGACCAAGGATTTCCCCCATGCCGATGAGCAATACTGAGCCGGCGCAACTGGCTTCCCGGGTGGTGTACGAGGACAATCACCTCATCGTAGTGAACAAGCTGCCGGGGGAATTGGTGCAAGGGGATGCTACCGGTGACGAACCGCTCCTGGAGAAAACCCGCCGCTACATTGGGTGGAAACATCAGAAACCGGGCAATGTATTTTGCGGGCTGGTGCATCGCCTGGACCGACCTACTTCGGGACTGGTGGTGATGGCCCGGACCAGTAAGGCGCTTACGCGGATGAACAAGCTCTTCCAGCAGCGCGGTGTTCAGAAGTGGTATTATGCCGTTACCGCAATAAAGCCCGATCCACCGGAAGGGCTGCTAAGCCACTACCTCCGCAAGAACGCCCGCCAGAATAAGAGCTATGCCGTAAGTCCCCGCGCTGCCGGGGCCAAAGAAGCCCGCCTCAGTTACCGCTACCTGGCCAGTAGTGAGCGCTACCACCTCTTGCAAGTGGAACTTCATACGGGAAGGCATCATCAAATTCGGGCCCAGCTGGCAGCTCTGGGCGCCCCCATTCAAGGGGATTTGAAATACGGCTTTCCCCGGAGCAATAAAGACGGCAGCATAAGCCTGCATGCCGGAAAGCTCCAGTTTGTGCATCCGGTAAAGCAAGAATCTATTGACTTAAGCGTGGGCAGTTTGTCTTCCCTTAAGGTATGGCGTATGTTTAATGCCAAATTTACGGCGTGAAGTTTTTTCTGGAAATCCTGGTCCTGTTGGCCCTTTTTATTTTGCTAAGGCAGGCTTTGCGGCACTTATTTCCGCCGGCCCGGGTAAGCGTTCAGCTCAGCTCGGCTTCACGGCAGGCCTTTAAGCGATACCGGCTTCGCTATGCGTTACTGTATAGTACTTTAGGTATTGTTTTCACCTTTTTACTGGTTTTGTTTTATCGCTTTCTTTTCAATCAGATCCATCAGGATTCCGCCTGGGAGCTGCAGTACGCTATCAATACCATAAGCCTCCTTATGCCCGGGCTGCTGCTGGGCTTTCTGCTCGCTCATTTGGCCGCCAGGCCCCTCCTGGCCCGCTTCCAAAAAGACGGACTGGCTTTTTTCATGGAAGAGCTACAAGAACGCTGGGTAGGTTGGGCGCGCGGGCGTTTGTTGCGGTGGCATATGTTGCTGGTATTGCTCCTGGCCGGCAGTATGTTGGTGTTGCAGCTGTCCGTGGGTTTTGCGGCCAACGAGGAACGCCTCCTTTACGAAACCCCACTGGGGGAACGCCGGGAGCGAAGCCCCCGGGAAATAGAGAAAATGGTGGACGAAGCCCCCCCTCAGCTTATTTTTACCGATGGCGATACCCTTTCTATGGGCGTTTTTAACTACGATAGAGCGGAACTACGTGCTTATTTCCAAAGGCAAAAAGAATAACGATGCAAAGTAAAAATCCTTTCTCTAAGAAAATAGCCCTGGTGGGTTTACTCATCCTGCTAGGGGCTTGCCAAACGGTGCCCATCAGCGGACGCCGGCAAATGACCCTGCTGCCGGGCTCCGAAATGCAAGCCTTGAGCCAACAGCAATACCAGCAGGTACTGCAAAAAAATCGGGTAGTAAGTAAAACGCAGCAGAGCCAGCAGTTGAAAACGGTGGGCCGGCGTATGGCCGCTGCGGTAAAAGAATACATGAAGGAGGAAGGCCTGGAAGACCAAGTAGCCGGTTATCATTGGGATTTTAACCTCATCGCGGGTAATCAGGTTAATGCCTTTGCCATGCCCGGGGGTAAGGTGGCCTTTTATGAAGGCATTATGCCCATCTGCGCCACGGAGGCCGGTATCGCCACGGTGATGGGGCACGAAATAGCTCACGTGATAGCCCGTCACGGGAATGAACGCATGAGTCAGGGCCTGGTACAGCAGGCGGGGGGCATGGCGCTTTCCGCGGCGATGAAAGAAAAACCAGCGCAAACCCGGCAGCTCTGGATGACGGCCTACGGCGTGGCTTCGCAAGTGGGGGGAATCCTTCCCTTTAGCCGGCTGCACGAAAGTGAAGCAGACCACATGGGCCTTATTTTCATGGCCATGGCCGGCTATGATCCCCGGCAGGCGCCCGAATTCTGGAAGAGAATGAAAAAACAGGGAGGGCAGCAGCCTCCCGAATTTCTCAGTACGCATCCCAGCCACAATACCCGCATTGCCCAGTTACAAAAGTGGATGGAAGAAGCCTTACCTTATTACCAACCTTCGGCAAAGTAGCCAGCGGCGCCTGCCTTCCCGCACGCTTCTTAGGGGGCTTGCAGATGGGCAGCGGGAAGCAAAGCAGAGCGGTGGGGAAGCTTTTCGCTACGGGCCCCAAGCCCGAGCTCCTGTAGCGATCTTCTTAAGGTCTGGTTATCAATTCTTTAACGGCCCCTGGCCCTTATGGTTTGAGCGCTCTGAAGAAGCCGCCAGATGTCCCTCGTGTTAAGGATCCCTTAGTTTTAGGCTTTTTTATATCGATATTCAGGTTGTTCCTATATATTTGCAACACTTTTGCAAACTATTCTTAATCAAACTAAAGTACTATGAGTAGAAAATTATGGATCGCTGCGCTGTGTGGTTTTTCCTTCATGGCTTCCGCGCAGATAGCGGATTTGCCTCCTTCCGCTGAACCCGGCAAATGCTACGTCAAATGTGTTACACCAGACATTTACGAGACGGTACAGGAAAAAGTTATGGTACGGCCCGGCTACACCAAACTGGAAGTAGTACCCGCAGAATACAAAACGGTTGACAAAAAAATACTCATCAAACCGGAGTCTAAACGCTATGAATTCGAAGAGGCCGAGTTTGAAGTGTACTATGAGGAATTTCGTACGGAAGAGATCTACCACAACATAGAAGTGAAAGCGGCCACCTTTACCAATGACGTGGAAAAAATTGAAATTAAACCGGAAATAGGCCGCTGGGAGTACCGTAGTTACGCCAATTGCGAATCCGATAACCCCGCTGATTGTAAAGTGCTTTGCTGGGTGGAATACGACCCCACTTACGAGACCGTAGCGGTAAAACGCTTGGATAAAGACGCTTACACGGTGAAAAATGAAGCCGGCGGTAAGGTTATTAAGGTCAAAAAGTACCGCAAAACAAAACCGGCCTCCTACAAGGAAATCAAGGTTCCGGCGGAGTACCGGACCATTCCCAAGCGCGTGCTGGTAAAAGATGAAACGACTAAAGCCACCAACGTGCCGGCCGAGTATAAAACCGTAACGGTAGAAAAGCTCAAGCAAAAAGGAGGCGTTGCTAAGTGGGAAGAAGTAGCCTGCGAACTGGTAGATTTCAATATCCTCCCCATCTACTATAACCTAGGAAGTGCTGCGCTCACCAGCGCTGCCAAAAAGGTGATAGATGAGAAGATATACAGCCTCATGAAACAAGAGCCCCTGATCCGGGTAGAGATCGCCTCGCACACCGATGCACGCGGCAGTAAAGCCAGCAATAAAGACCTCTCCCAGCGCCGCGCGCGTTCGGTAGTTAATTACCTGATAAGCCGAGGCATTAATTCCAGCCGCCTGGTAGCCAAAGGCTACGGCGAAGAGCGTCTGGTAAACCGCTGCGCCGATGGCATAACTTGTACCGAGAAAGAGCACGCCCAAAACCGCCGTACTGAGTTTAGAGTGATCTCTTACTAGGCGAGTGGCATAGGCCCTAACATTAGGCAAAAGCCCTGCGTTCCGGCGTGGGGCTTTTTTTTTGGGGCTAAAGGGGCTTAAGCTTAAGGCGGGAGCCGGGCCTCCTCCTTTTACGGATGTTTTCTCCTTTTCTGTAGGCCCGTTGCTTAAGAGGGGTCCACGTCAATATTGATGCGAATGCGCTGCTGGGGGTAGGCCCGCTCAAAATCTTCGGTAATAGTTAGTAGGCGGGATTTAGCCTTGGCCAGGCTCACTTGGGGTTCCAGCTTTAGCATCATTTCCATGTGGTATCGATTGCGCAGGCGGGCCACCAGGGGAAATTCCGGGCCCAAAAGGCGCTGGCCAAATTGCGCCCGAAGCATCTCTCCGTAGCGCTGGCTGCGGTAGTGGAGGTGTTCGCGGTCGCGGTGCTGCGTGGTGATCTTAATGAGGCGGGTAAAGGGCGGGTAGCCGTAGGCCTTACGGTCGGCCAGCTCTCTTGCAAAAAAGCCTTCGTAATCATACCCCATAACTTGCTGCAGCACCGGATGGCGCGGACTGCTGGTTTGGATCAAGACCAGGCCGCGCTTAGCGCGCCGGCCCGCCCGCCCCGCCACCTGCGAAAGCAGTTGGAAGGCCCGCTCCTGACTGCGGAAATCGGGAAAGTGCAGCAGCGCATCAGCATTCATAATGCCTACCAGGGCTACATTGCCGAAATCCAGCCCTTTGGTAACCATCTGAGTGCCCACCACAATATCCGTAAGCCCTTCTTCCAGGTCGCTGATGATCTTCTCAAAAGCGTGTTTCTTCCGCGTGCTGTCCAGGTCTAGCCGCTGAACAATGGCTTGCGGGTACATCAGCTGCAGGTCTTCTTCCAGTTTTTCCGTCCCGTGGCCCAGGTTGCGCAGCTCGTGGCTGCCGCAGCTGGGGCAATTTTTGGGCAGCTGGCGGGCATAACCGCAGTAGTGGCAGCGCAGCAAGTCACTGTGGCGGTGGTAAGTAAGACTTATATCGCAGTGGCGGCATTGGATCACTTCCCCGCAGGTTTGGCACTGGATGGGCGTGGAAAAGCCCCGCCGGTTTTGAAACAAGATTACCTGCTCTTCTCCCTGGAGGGTTTGCTCGATACCGTGCTGCAGCACCTCGCTAAAAGGCCCGTTGAGCTGCCTGCGCTTGCGGGCCTCTTTGAGGTCCACGCAATCGATCTGGGGCAGCGGGGTATCGCCGTAACGCTGGTGCAACTGCACCCGGGCGTACTTCCCGTTTTGGCTATTTTGGTAGCTTTCCAGGGAGGGCGTGGCGCTGCCCAGTAGCACCTGGGCCCCCTCTTGATGGGCCAGCCACAGCGCCGTATCGCGGGCGTGGTAGCGCGGGGCGGGGTTTTGTTGTTTGTAGCTCCGCTCGTGCTCTTCGTCTATTACGATGAGTCCCAGGCGGCGCAGGGGAAGGAATAAGCTGCTGCGCGCCCCTATCACCAGCCGGGGCACCTCTTCCTGTGCCAGCGCCTGCCAGGTTTCTACCCGTTCGCGGTCGCTATAGCGGGAGTGGTACACCAGCACCTGCTCCCCAAAGTAGCGCCTCATCCGCTGGATAAGCTGGGTGGTAAGGGCTATTTCCGGTACCAGGTAGAGCACGGTGCGGCCTGCGGCCAAATGTGACTCAGCCAGGTGTACGTACAATTCGGTTTTGCCGCTGCCCGTCACCCCGTGGAGCAGGCAGGGTTTTCCGTGGGCGAGCTGTTTACGAATTTCTGCCAGGGCCTGGTTTTGAGCGGGGCTCAGGGCCGGTGGGCCTTCCCGGCCCGCGGTAAGTAAGTTGGGTTCGTGGGTACCTTGCTCAAAGCTTTCCAACCAGCCTTTTTGGCAAAGGCTTTTGAGCGTGGCGTGGGTGGCTCCGGCGGCTTTTAGCAGCTTGGCAGCCGGGAGGGTTTCCTGGCCCTGGGGGCTCATTTTAAAATACTGCAGGAAAAGTTCCCGCTGGCGGGGGGCTTTATCGAGTTGGGCAAAGGCCGTTTCCAGTCCCTTCCCCTGGGCGTCCGGGCCCAGGCGCACCATTTTAATGCGTCGGGGCTGATAGCCTTGGCGGAGTTCTTCTTCCAGGAGGAGGTAGTGCTTCCCGATGAGCTCCTTGATGATGCGGAGGGGATTGGCCCGGTCGGTGATCTTGCCTACCTCCTGGATGCTGAGCCGCTCCTGGCTTTCCAGGGCTTCGATAACCAGGTATTCTTCATCGCTGAGCTCCTGGTCTACCATTTCCTTGTGGTGATTGCGCCGGATCATCATGGTGCTTTCCAGCTTGAGGCCCGCCGGAAGGGCGGCCCCCATCACTTCGCCCAGGGTGCAGCAGTAGTAAGCGGCCATCCATTCCCAGAGGGCAAATTGCCCCGGGGTGACGATGGGCTTTTCATCCTCTACCTCCAGGATATCTTTGGGCCTTACCTCAGACGGGGTTTTTTGGTGGAGGTGATGCACCAGGGCGGTGTAGAGCTTCCGGCTGCCAAACTGCACCACCACGCGCTTACCCGGTCCCACCTGTGCTAGCAGCAGGGGCGGAACCCGGTAGGTGAAGTAGCGGGGGAGGGCCAGGGGTAAGATGACTTCGGCGTAGTGCTCCATAGCGAAGGGCAAAGGTACCTAAGGATGGCGGTGCTGCTTGCGGGGAGAGGTACATTTGGCCGGTGAGGCCTAAACGACTAACTGGGAAGGGAGGCGCGCATCAGCTGTAGCTCGGGATAATCGACGGGCTGGAGGGCTTCGGGGCGATTGCCAACGGCGTTTTTGCCGCGGAGGCGGCTTACCGGGTGGGCGGTGAGCTGGGCGGTAGGGAAGGGGCGGCGCCAGGCGGGATCGGTCTCCTCGGGTGCGGCCTCGAGCCAGGTATTTTCGTGGCCGGGGGGCAGAATGACGGGCATGCGGGGGCCGCTCATTTTGGGATTATTGTGGAGGTGCTGGAGGAGTTCATTACCCCGGGTGGTTACGATGCTGAAGGTGCGGCGGCTGCGCTGTGTTTCCGGATCGAAGGTTCTGATTGAATCGATTTCTTCATCAAACCAATCAATTCTGTAGGGGGTTGAGGCGCCCATCGGATAGAGATCGAGGATGGCGCCCCGGACGGCAAACTCACCATGCTCAAAGACCTCTGAAACACACCGATAGCCGGCGGACTCCAGCGACCG
>CAJXMS010000069.1 GCA_913056475.1 uncultured Bacteroidota bacterium | reverse complement strand
CTAGCTCCTGTTCAATAACCAGCTGAGAATTAGTATGCAGGCAGGCGCACGGGTCGTAAGTGAGGTGAAATTCTGCGTAACTCCAACTACTGTTATTATTGAGGTAACGAGAAGTAGAAGATATCTTTTTCTTACCGTCAAACTCCATCAGTGGAGCTGTATACTGCCTTGCACCTTCCAGTACTCCACTATACTGCTGGTTGTTTCCCTCAAGATGTCGAACCGATATGCGGCAATTACTATAACCTTCTTGCTGCTCACCCAAGAGCACAAAAACGCGCAATTTGGCGTGATACCGATTGTACAAAACCAGGTATATGCTTTCTCTGGGATTCGGGATTGGATTTCCTGAGAGATCAAAACCCAAATTATAATTAATAAGTTCCCAGCCATCTTCGGGTTTAAAATCCTTATTGTCTTTTAAATGAGCTACAATAGCGTTATCGGGCTGGTGAAAAGGTGAATATTCTTTGGGGTTGGAGTTCGCCGACCAATTAATATCGTACCAGAAAGTACGCCAGTCAAAATACTGCTGCTCAAAATCCGGATGCCTTTCATTAACCGGATTAGTGGGATTAGTAGTAATATTGAGGTCGTATAATTCCTCACAGTTGAGTTCCTGTGCCGGGGAATTATAATACAACCCAAAAATTAGTAGCATCAAAATAATGTAGTTGTATGTATTGCTCATAAGTTTATGTTTTTAGGGTACGCGGGTACCGATAAATGTCTTCTCTATTCGTGGATCTGTATGTTCACTTTCACAGGGCTCGGCATCGCGCTCATTTACGATCACCTCAATTTTATTAGGCTCTACCAATTTCCCTACCGCAGCAGCGCGCCGGCAGCAGAAATAATTGGAAAAAAAAGCAAACCGCTCTCCTGTAACTCTGGAATGAAGTCCTTCGCAATCCTGAGGCAGCAAAAACGGCTCTTTAATGTGATCCATATACCTCAAGGTATCCCCTGGATCTCTGTAATCCGCTTTTTGAATATGAATCTCAAAGTCCTCGCTTTTGGCAAAGGGCGGCTCATAATTGCCGACGTACCTACCGAAAATGGGGTTCTTGCCAAAAGGAAGCACCCGGATTACCTGCTCCTGAACCGCAAAGGTGTCCTTACCACAGGTCTTTGCATCCTCCTGATATACCTCAAGGCGAATGCGCAGATCATAAGCTTCTGCAGTATTGCCCGGGCCAAAAGTATATGTTGGTTTCCCATCCTGTCCATTGGGCCGGTTTAGTACTTCGCCGTCCTTTATGAAGTAATACTGATAATCCGAAAAGCCCTCTTGCGCCTGCATTTCCAATATTGTATAGCCATAAACTGCCTCGCCTATTGGGTAAGGCTTTATTTCAAGGGATTTCATTTGGCCATGAGGCTTTATCGGCCGTTGCATTATTTGAAACGAGGCATCGGCTCCCTTTACCGGACAACAGGGATCATAATTCTCGCATTCGGGCTTGCAGGCATCAGTACATTCCTTATCACAGGATTGTAAACCTGCGGTAAAAAACATCCCCAATACCAGATTAAAAGGCATCTGCCAATTCTTCATCGTTACTGTTTTTCTAATTCCTCAATGCGCTTTTCCTGTTCCATCATTCTCAACGTCAGCTCCTCCACCTTCTCCAGCAAGATTTTATTCATCTCGCCCAGGTCCAGGCCTTCTTCCGCTACTTCTTCGGCACTGGGTACGCCGGGGAGGTGCTTGTGTTCTTTAATGTAGGCCGCTAATTCTTCAATGGGCATCAGCTCGTAATCCTCCTCAAATACATAATCGGCCCAGCCGTTTTGGGAGGCTATATCCACTTTGACCTTTTCGGTACGGATGCCACCTTCTACCCACAAGCGATACGCTCCATCCGGTATGGCCCAATTAAGCTGATCCCCAATGTGCACCGTTCCGTAATTGCCTACTGTAAAAACTTTGCCATGTGCCGAGCGCACCTCAATGGCGTAATCGTGGTTGCGGTAGCCATTGTTTTCAATCAAAAGGCCCTGTACGCCTAAGTCCCCTGAATTGGGATTTTCCTCCGTATTAACGATATGCAGGGCCGTCTCCGGGTTCTGGGTACCAATACCCACATTGCCGTTGGTCTTAAACCGCGCCCGGTCGCCTATGTCCACCTGACCATCCGCTGCGATGCTGAGGTAGTTTTGCTGATTGCTCATACTGCTGCCAAAACCGATGTGGAGGGGGGCCGCCTGGCTGTTGTGCCAATTTAAATAAGCCGCCTGGCCCGCGCTGGTGCCGCTGATGGCGTAGCCGAAACGGGCCAAAGAACCGCCAGCCCGGTAGAGCCCCAGGCTTCTTTCCGCGGTTAAGAAAGTGCTCATATTTTGAATTTCCCCAAATTCAGCCGCACCGTCGGCCCCTATGTTGACCGTCCGGCTGGTGTTGCTGCCCGCCTGGGCCATTACCCGAAAAGCATAGGGGGTGGTGCAGGTTTCATCGAGGGGATCAATGGCCTCTCCAATCGCCGGATCTTCACCCGGCGGCGCCGTACTGCCTAAGTTGGCATTCAGCAAAATGCCGGGAGCGCAGTTGGTCATATTGGGGTCGTCTTGGATGGGCAAATGAGCCGCCGGGTTACTTAGGGTCTGTCTATAACGTCCGATAGCTGCGTTATGCTTGCTTTGAAAACAGTCATTTACTAAGGTAAACTCCTTGATTTTCAAAGCTACGCAGGCCTTGCTCTCGAACGCTCTAGAACAGCCACTTGACTATTTAAACGTACACTACTTAATATCTGTCTATAAAATCCAATGTCATCGTTGCGATCGTCCTCCTCACCAGTGGCGAGACTCCGCTTTTTTCGTCCGCTCGCGCCTCCCCAAATAAGTAAGGACGGGCGTTTTTGCATTTTCTAAACCAGCCATTCGAATCAGTGGCCAACTGCTAATTACTGCGAGCATAGGAAAGCAAGAGCGGCAAGCATAATAGTATTCGCTTTGAAATAATTAAATTTTATACAGCTAAAACTATAACTTTTTGGCGTACGCTCGACCTTTTTTTCGTTATCTGTTTAAAATTTATTTTAAGCCGGCTTGAAAAGCAATGCCGGTGGGCCTTAGCGGGGTTTTGGCTATTTTGTGATAAGGCACATTAGTCGTTTGTAAACGGTTAAGGGGTTTTACCGGAGCCCATCTTATTCCGTCTAAAGTCCAGCCCAGCCACTCGTAGCCGGCTTTGTTTCGCGCGCTTTTTGGTAAGGAAAGGCTGCGGTTTCGTAGGAAAGTGTGCCCCGCTAGAGCGGGCGAGGAAAGCCTTTTGACCACTACCTCGCCTTGCCAGGGAGGGGAGCGTGGAGGCGATGGCCCTCCAGCGCCTGGTCCCTGAAATCCAACGGGGTATAAGCGGCGCATAATGTTTTTTTAGGGTAACCGGCGAGCGTGTCCCCGCAAAACTCCCTGCTCCTCTGTGCCTGCTCCGTGTTCTCTGTACTATTAAAAAGGGAGCGTCAGCGACCGAAAAGAGTCGCACTACCGGCGGGTCCACCGCTCCGCTATCGCCTTGCTATCGCTCTGCCATTGCCCTGCCTTCCCCGCCTGAGGCCTCCCCCTGCGACGCTTTTTTCTTGGTGACCAGCGCCACCAGGGCCACGGTAACCGTCCCCATGGCCGCCGCCCCAAAGGCCGCCTGGATCATATAGCTCTTAAGCGAAAAATAAGAAGCGGCCTGCTCCGGCGTCATTTGCTCCGAAGCCACCGCATATTCCCGAAAATGCGCGAAAAAATCCGGCGAGATCACGCGCACCGTAAGCCAGATCATCACCGGACTGAGCAAAGTCACCAGCGCCGTGATCACCAGGCCCGTCTGGAAGCCTTGCCGGTAGGTCAAAAAGCCGCCAAAATCGTTTTGGCGCTTATCGCGCAAGGCCAGGATGTAAACCAACACGCTGGGAATGGCGATAAAATTGGTGTAAAAAGCGTGCTCTTCAATCAAGGGCCCGTGCAGGCCGGCCAGTTTTTCCCCGGCCATCCAGACCAGTTGCATGGCCAGGAAGATCAGGGCCCATTTAAGTTCGGTACGGATATTTTTCATGGGAAGTTAATTTATGTTAGCGGCTTGGATAAGATCGCAAAGATTGCCAATTTAGAGAGATAAGGGCCGGAGCTGGCTGGGTGGGCGCGCCCCGCTTTTAAGTGCCCTCCGTGCGCCTCCCTGGCAAGGGTTTGTTCCGGTGAAAGGGTTTCTGCAGATGGCCTCCTCATTGCGGTGGGGCGTAGTACATTTGGCCCATGGCCTTATCACTTTCCCATCGCGGGCGCTTCGACCTGCTGGTGCTAGGCGCCGGAAGAGGTGGAACCAGCCTGGTGGGCAGCTTGCTGGACAGCCATCCGCGCCTCACGGTGGCCCTGGAAGATGGCGCGCGGGAACACCTGGTAAGGGGCCCCCATGAGCGAGGGAGCGACAAGGAACTGCGCCTGAAAAATTTTCAAAAAAGCTGCCGCCGGGCAGCGCGAAAGGCGCCTACGCGGCACTGGGGCAATAAGCTTACCACCGAACAGCTCGACGTGCTTTACCCGGCGACGTGGGACACGCTGTGGTCTCCCCAATCGCCTTTGCTGGAAAGGGCCCCGTTTACGGATTTTCACGAAGAAGTAGGCCGGCAGTTATTGCTGCCCTTGCGCTTGATCTACGTAAGCCGCGACGGACGGGCCTGCATTCATTCCAAACAACAGCGGACCGGCACCTCCTACCCACAGGCGCTTTACCGCTGGAAAGCGGCCCTGCCCTGGTGGCACTGGCTGCGCCACCGGCATCCGCAATGGCATTGGCTGCGCTACGAAGACCTGCTCCGGGCGCCGGAAGCCGAGCTTCGGCGCCTGTGTGCTTTTCTGGAATTGCCCTATGATCCCGCTATGCTGGCGGGACCCGCCAGCAATCGCATTCATGAAGATTACCGTCAGCCCCATCTCGACGCCCACAAAGCTACGG
Source organism: uncultured Bacteroidota bacterium (assembly GCA_913056475.1). GTDB lineage: Bacteria > Bacteroidota > Bacteroidia > Flavobacteriales > Schleiferiaceae > CAJXMS01. Next base: position 4,470 of record CAJXMS010000069.1, on the reverse strand, counting down.
TGCCACCGGAAGCCCAGGCCTACCGGGAGGATATAGCGGAGGAGCTGCGGACGTGGGGGTATCATTGAGGAGGAAAAATAATTTTCAATGTTTAAACATCGTTTTGTATCTTTGCTTAACCAAATCTCCAAAAATAGCACTCTATGCAACGAGAAGTGCGCGCCATCCATCCCGCTTTAGAAGCTCATATGCCCGGCCTAAGCACCTGGCAGGCCCTGCCCAACCCGGGCGTGGAATACCTCGATCCATTCCTGCTGCTCAATCACCACGGCCCGGAAAACTTTCCGCCCCAAAACCAGGGTCTTCCCTTTGGTCCCCATCCCCACCGTGGTTTTGAAACCCTCACTTTTATCTTTGACGGAGACCTGGTGCACAAAGACAGCACCGGGCACGTAAGCGAAATGGGCCCGGGCGGCGTGCAGTGGATGACCGCCGGCAAGGGCATTATCCATTCCGAGGTTTCGTCCGATGCTTTTAAAGAAAAAGGCGGCCGCGAAGAGGTCTTACAGCTCTGGATGAACCTTCCCCGCAAGCTGAAAGACGTAGAACCGGACTACCACGGTTACCCCGCCGAGACCCTCCGGACGATAGATCTGGAAACCCAGGTTAAGCTCCATCTCATCAGCGGTTCTTATCACGGCCAGCAAGGCCCCCATGAAAGCCTTACCGGTCTCTGGCTGGCCTACGCCGATATGCAAAGGGGCAGCATGTGGACCTGGGAAGTACCGGAGGATCGCAACGTTTTCCTTTACGTGGTGGCCGGCGCGGTGACCGTAAATGGCCATCAGGCGCCCATGCGGCACCTGGTCGAAATGGGAACGAAAGGCACCCTGGTAGAACTCATGAGCACCGAGCCGGGCACCCGCCTGATCCTGGGGCATGGCGCTGTGATCGATGAGCCCAAAGCAGCCCAGGGCCCATTTGTGATGAACTACCCTGGTGAGATCAAGCAGGCCTGGCTGGACTATCAGGCCGGGAAATTTGCTTAAGAGCAGATCACTGACAAGCAACTGATGGTTGCGGGCAAATGGCCCCAGCTAGTCAGGACGATCTTTTAATAAAGGGAAAGGCGACGATGCCTGGAAACTGTCACGCTGAGTGGCCTTTTTCGCCCCAAGCGAAAAAGGTTGTATCGAAGCGTGGTGCTTAAGGAGAAAGACCAATATGTGAACCGCCGCACCTACCCCCTGCCACAAAAAAACCCGGGCAAACTAGAAACTAGTCTGCCCGGGCAACCTTAACCTATTTAATCTGCTTGGGACAAATATAAAGTGACTTATTTTTCTGTGCAAGCCCTCCCCTGAAAATTTTCGAGATTTTTTATTTCAGACCTTCTATTCCCCGCGGTGGCGGCGGTACAGCCGGGCCGCCACAAAGAAAAGCAAGCCCAGGCTTAACAACACCGCCACACCAACACCTAAGCCCTTCAGGCTTTTCCACACCGCCAGCATCACGATGGCGATCAAGGCCAGGGTGGGCAGCTCATTATAGAGCCGGTAGCCAAAGCTGGACAATCCCTTCCCCGCTTCGCGAAGACGGCGCATGTGCCGGGCACAGCTAAAGTGGTACACCACCAACCCCGCCACCAGGGTGAGTTTTACGTGCATCCAGGGGCTGCTCAGCCAGCCGGGTTGCAGCACCAGCATACCTACCCCGCCTACCAGGGTAAGGATCATGGCCGGTGTTTGAATAATGCGGTGCAGCCGGCCCTCCATGACCTGGTACTGGGTGCGGAGGATTTCGCCGCGGGGCGCCTCCATATCCCAGGCTTCCCGGTGGTATACAAACAGCCGCACCAGGTAAAATATACCGGCAAACCAGGTTACGAAACCGATGATGTGTAGCGCCTTGAGCAGAAGATATACGTTCATGCCGGCAAAGGTAAGCCCCGTACCCGGGAGCTGACAATTGTCATTCTTATAGCTTAACCGCCATCCTAGCTTTGCCTCCGCAAAATAGAACCTCCTGAAGATTAATTGTTTTATGAACTTGCCGCTTCTGGAAAAATACAACGTTTCCGTACCCCGTTACACCAGCTACCCCACCGTTCCTGCCTGGCAAACCGAAAACTGGAGCCCCGAGCAATGGATGGCCCGCATGGAAAAACGCTTTTCACCCCAGCAGGGAATGAGTCTTTACATCCATCTTCCTTACTGTGAGCAACTTTGCACCTACTGCGGCTGCAATAAGCACATCACTAAAAATCACCTGCTCGAAGACCCTTACATAGATGCCGTTCTGCAGGAATGGGAAAAATACCGGCGCTATATGTCCCAGGCTCCCCTCATCAGCGAAATCCACCTGGGTGGCGGTACGCCTACCTTCTTCCGGCCGGCGGCCCTGGAGCGCCTCATCCAGGGGTTGATGCGCCACAGCCGGCTTAGCCCCTCCTACAGTTTAAGTTTTGAAGCGCATCCCCAAAGTACCAGCCTCGAGCACCTGCGCGTACTGCGCGAGGTAGGCTTCAACCGGATCAGCCTGGGCGTCCAGGATTTTGACCCCCAGATCATGAAAACCATCAACCGGCGGCAAACGGAAGCGCAGGTACGCACCGTCACCCAGCATGCCCGCAAGCTGGGCTATCGCTCCATTAATTACGATTTGATTTACGGCCTGCCCGGCCAAACGAGCTACCACATCGACTACAACCTCCGTCGCGTAGAAGAACTGCGCCCTGAGCGCATCGCCTTTTACAGCTACGCCCACGTGCCCGGCATCAAACCCAGCCAACGCGCCTATTCCGAGGCGGACCTCCCCCAGGGCTCGGAAAAAAGGGCCCTCTACCAGCAGGGCCGCGCCGGATTTGAGGCCCTGGGCTACGCGACCATCGCCATGGACCACTTTGCCACCCCGGAAGATGATCTGGCCCGTAGCTTCCGCCAACAGAAGCTACACCGCAATTTTATGGGCTATACCCCCCACTACACGGAGCTGGCCATCGGCCTGGGGGCCAGCGCCATCAGTGACAGCTGGGATGCCTATGCCCAAAACGAAAAAACCACCTACGGCTATCTCAAAGCCATCCAGCAAGAAGCCCTCCCGCCCGGGCGCAAAGGCCACCTGCTGAGTGAGGAAGACCAGCGCATCCGGCGCCGCATCCTTTCCCTCATGTGTCACTACGAAGCGGATTGGTTTGACCGGCCCCAGGATCTTCACCCGGCCCTGCAAAAAAGGCTAAAGGCCCTCGAAGAAGACGGGCTGCTGCGCCTTTTCCCTCGGCAGATCAAGGTCACCCCTACTGGTCGGGACTTTATTCGCAATATAGCTGCGGCCCTGGACGAACCCCTTCATCGCAAGCATTTTAACCAACCCACTTTTAGCCAGGCGGTATAAACTCGTGCAGGGCCTCTATTATCGGTAGGAAGCGCTCATTTGGCCGCTAGGCCTAAAAGAAATGGGCCCCTCTTATCCCTGATTCCGCTGGTAAGGATGATCTTGATAAAAGTGCTGGTCAAAGGTCTGCGTAACCTCCTGCGGATCGCGGAGCACCTTATACACCACGTAAATCACTACCAGGGGCGACACACTAAAGAGAAATAAAGCGGTAGCATACCAGCCTATCAGCACCGCCAGAGCGTACACACCCAGAAAAACAAAAGAGCCTACAATCGCCGTCTTCATCAAATCATGTTTTAAAATGCATGAAGAAAACGCCCCTAAGTGGCGTCCGGTTCACATCATACCCAGCGTCGCCATTCGCCCAGCATTTTGGCGTGGCTCCAGCGCTTGAGGATGCCGGTATTGGATAGGCCCAGCACCGCATTGAGTACGGGCGGATAGCGCAGGGTTTTTTGCAGCAGGTAGCCCGCCCGCATTTCACTGTGATAGTAGCGGTACATGTGCTGCTGGTAAGGGGCGAAGTTCATTTGCCCCGTATGCAGGGCCGCCCGGATGTGTTCGGAACAGATGCGCGCACTCATCATACCCGTGCCGATGCCCTTGCCCGTAAAGGGCTCGATCATCCCCGCCGCATCCCCTATCAGCGCGTAGCCTTCCCCCGCAATGGGCCGCTGGGCGGTCATGGTGGGCAAGCCCCAGCCCCGGGGCTTTTCCAGGGGCCTGGCCTGGGCAAACATCTCCCGCACCCGGGGATTGCTTTCCAGGATCACCGGCAATATCTTCTTAAGGTTGATCTTGCGCTGGCTCGCCGCCGTGCTTACCATGCCCAGGCCCACGTTGGCCGTGCCATCCGGCAGCGGGAAGGCCCAAAAATACCCCGGCAACAGGCGCTTATCAAATATAAATTCCAGATGCCCGTTGGGATTAAAACCCTGCACCCCCTCATAATACACCCGCAAAGCACCGATCAGGTGCTGCTTTTTGCGGTAAGGCTTTTCCGTACCCAGGTGGCGGCTTACCACCGGTTTCTCCCCTTCGGCCCCGATCACGATGCGGGCCGCCAACTCCTTTGGCCCCCGGCCGCCTTCCAGCCCCAGGCGAAAACCCTCCGCGCTGCGTTCCAGATGGCCC
>CAJXMS010000068.1 GCA_913056475.1 uncultured Bacteroidota bacterium | reverse complement strand
AGAGTTCCCGCCCGCAAGAACCAATGCCGCCAATGCGGCCGGCCTCCTGGCGGCTGCCTATTTGCCGCATTTCTACCCGGATATGAAATTCGGTGGCCAGGCGCTTGATGAGCGCGCGAAAATCTACCCGCCCCTCCGCGGTAAAATAGAAGGTAGCCTTGGCTTTATCGGCTTGATATTCTACGTCGCTTAGCTTCATGGGGAGGCCCATTTCCTGGATAATTTCCCGGCCCCGGATCAGCGCGGGCTCTTCCCGCTCCTGGGCCTCTTTCCAGAGGCTTATGTCGCGGGGATTGGCTTTGCGAAAGATCTTTTTGAGCTCCGCTTTTTCCGGGTCTATCTTGCGTTTTTTCAGCTGCAGCCGCACCAGCTCACCGGTGAGGCTTACCGCGCCCACATCGTGTCCGGGACTCCCCTCTACGGCCACTACATCGCCCATGTAGAGGCGGAGTTGCTGCGGGTTTCGGAGGTATTCTTTCCGGCCGTTTTTAAAGCGCACCTCTATCACGTCAAAAGTTCCGGCCTGGCTGGGCAATTCCATATCACTGAGCCAGTCAAAAACGGTGAGCTTTTCACAGCCATTCACTCCGCAGGAGCCATTGTTGCGGCAGCCGCGGGGCAACCCTTCCTTTGAACAACTTCCACATCCCATACACAATTATTCCTGCTTAATTCTTTGGCTTTTGATTTACTTTTGAAGCGCCTACTCGTAGGCCAGCGGTAGTACCTTGGGTATAAGGCCACAAGCCAGCCTGATAGCACATTTGGCCCAACGGGCCCCAAAAGAATACGCCCAGCAGGGCAAAGATATTATTCTGCGCCAAGCCAGCCGGGCGCTTTTTTTGGGAAAAGAGATTTATCATTTTTTGCGCTTTGCGGCGTTCTCCACTCATTACTTTTAGCCTTTTTATATGAAGTACGCGCTTATATTGCTCAGCCTCGTAAGTACGCCGCTTTGGTGCCAAACGACGACCAACCTGGGGGTGTGGGTGGATCATTTGCCCTACCAGCGGGGTATTGACGTTACTTCGGCCAATAATGTAGCCTACACCGCCACCCCCCAGGGGCTCTTGATTTATGACAATAGTACCAAAGCCCTGCAAAGGCTTTCCGTGGTGAATGGCCTAAGCGACGTAGGCCTCTCGGCCATCGCCTGGAGCGACCGTCATCAGCTTCTGGTGATCGGGTACGACAATGGTAACCTGGATCTTCTAACCGCCGGCGGTCGTGTAACCAACTTCCCAGACTTACAGCTCTCCAGCAATTACGGCGGGCTTAAAAGCATAAACGATGTTGCTATCAAAGGCGATACCGCCTTCCTGGCCACCAACTTTGGCATTGTAACCTTTGATCTGGACCAACGGCTTTTTCGGGAAACCTATGTGATAGGCGAGCAAGGTAATATCCTGGCGGTAGAGGAAACGGCTGCCAGTGATAGCCTGCTTTACGCCACTACCGAGCAGGGATTGCTTTACGCGCCTTTATCCGCTCCTAAGTTTCTATTCAATGTGTGGGAAAAGGATGCCCGCATGACCATGCCGGTGGAGGAAGTAGCCACCCTGGGGGGGCGGGTTTTCGTGAGCCAGCCGCTGGGCAATGGCCTGGATTCTGTCTTTTATCGTTCCACTCAGGGGGGGAGCTGGCAATATTGGGAAGATATAGGCACCACCACCCTGGAAGAGATGAGCCGTTCCCGCCGGTGGATTACGGTATGTGACGGCTTTAGCGCCCGGGCCTATGATGCCCAGCTACAAATGTTCAAAAACTTCAATGCTGGCAACGCAGAAGACAGTACGCTCCAGCCTCTGGCCGCCGCCGTAGGGGAAAAGCCCGATAATTTCTGGGTAGGGGATGCCAACAACGCCCTTTATCATTTTTTCCAAATATTTGGCCAGCCGGTAAACCCCAATAGTCCGGGATCGGCATCAGCCTTTAACCTGAGCAGCTACGGCGGGGCCCTGTATGTCTCTGCCGGCGGTGCAGAAGAAGTAGGGGGACCTACCTTTAATGGCGAAGGTTTCTTCGCCCTACGCAACCGCCAATGGCGAAACTTTCCCGCTGCCCAGCTGAACGGGGGCCTGGACGTAACCGACGTGGTGGTAGATCCAAAAGATACCAATCACCTCTACCTGGCCCTCTACGGAACGGGCATTCTAGAAGTTCGCTTGGGCCCGGAAAGTATTCGGGTAGAAAGGCTCATCGACGCGGAGGCCACACAAGGCATCCTAGACCCTTCCAACAACTCAGGCCAGCTGCGGATCTATGACCTGGCGGCTGATACGGCCGGGAATATCTGGTTTGGCCTTTCGCTTAGTTCTACGCCCCTGGGGGTGGTTCGCCCCGACGGAAGGGTGGAAGGTTATAGCCTGGGATCTGCGGGGAACCTGCTAGACTTGAGAGAGATAATGGTGACAACCGGGAAGCAGGTATGGCTGCAGCGCCGCAACGACGGGATCGTGGTGGCTGATATAAGCGACCTGAGCAATCTACGCACGCGGGTACTTTCCACCACAGAAGGCAACGGTAACTTACCATCCAACCGCGTACTCGCCTTTGCCGAAGACCGGGACGGGGAAATATGGATCGGCACAAACGAAGGACTGGCGGTCCTCTTTAGCCCCCAAAACATATTTGAGCCGGAGCGCAGTTATGATGCTTCTATTCTGGTGATAGATGAAGACGGGGATGGGGCAGGCGAAAGAGTGCTGGGGGCCCAAGCTATCGTAGATATAGCCGTAGACGGGAGTAACAAAAAGTGGTTTGCCACCACCGGGAGTGGGGTGTTTTATACCAGCGAAACCGGACGGGAACAGCTCAACCGCTTTACCAGCAGTAATAGCCCGCTTCCTACGGACAGGCTCATCGATATAGAAGTGGATGGCATTACCGGAATGGTCTACTTTGGCACCGAAGAGGGCATCGTGGCCTTTCAGGGAAGGGCTACCGATGGCGTAGAACGTATGAGCGATGTCTATGCCTATCCTAATCCGGTACGCCCCGACTACGAGGGCCCCATCCTGATCCGGGGCCTGGTAACCAATGCCCAGGTAAAGATCACGGATGCCGCCGGGAATTTGGTCTTTGAGACCATCGCGGAAGGAGGGCAAGCCGTTTGGAACGGACGCAATTTTGATGGCCTCAAGGTGAGCAGTGGCGTATATATGGCTTATATCACCGACGACCTGGGCGCCAATACCGAAGTAGCCAAAATCCTGGTGGTCCGTTGATATGCAAGAAAAGGTAGAAGGCTTGATCTTGCGGCGGATCCGCTACGGGGACAGCAGCCTCATTTTGAAAATTTTTACCCGCGCCGGCGGCAGCCAAAGTTTTATCGCTTCAGTAAGCAAGAAAGCCCGGGGTAAGGGGCTGCAAAATTCTGTTTTACAACCCCTTCAAGCCATTAGCGGCGTAGCCCAAAGCACCCCCAAAAGCGAGCTGCTGCGCTTGAAAGAGGCCCGCCTAGCGTATCACTACCAGTCCCTGCGCCATGATCCGGTAAAAAACTGCCTGGGGCTGTTTTTGGTGGAAGTGCTACAATACATTTTACGCCAGGAAGAACCGCAGCCCCCCTTACTGGACTTTCTGCTAAATGGCTTGCAGGAGCTGGACCAAACCGACAAACCGGTGGGGCATTTTCACCTGGTCTTTTTGATGCGCCTGCTTGATCACTTGGGAGTGGCTCCTCCAGCCGTTCAGTCGGGGCCTTATTTGGACCTGCAAGAGGGGCATTTCCGGGAAGATGAGGCGCTTCATCCCCACTGGATCCAGGGAGTGGTTCTTACACAATGGCAAGAGTTGCGAGGGCTGCCATTCGAGGATTGGTGGCATTTCCAGGTACCCGCCAGCGAGCGCCGCCGGCTCTTATCGGCTTTGCTGGACTATTTTCGGCTGCATGTGCAGGATTTTGGCGAGCTACGCTCTCGCAAGGTGCTCCGAGAAGTGCTGGCGTAGTAGGGTTAGGGAAGTGTCCTAATCTATTTCCAGGGTTTTGAGGATGGCTTCCAGGCGCAGCATGAGGTTGCGTTTTTTCTGATTGGGCGCGTAGAGAAAAGCGTCCAGGTAAATTAATTGATCGTGCTTTTCGTCGTAAACGGTATAGCTTATAAAAGAGCCGCCCATAATGGTGCCGGTAGTACGCCACAGGCCTCTGGATTCGAGGGCAAAAGCCCCTGAAAGTTCGGTAGGGGTCATCAGGGGTTTGATGAGGGTTTCGGTGCGCATGAAGCTTCCCGGATCAGAAGCTTCTACGTATTGGCGGGTCAGGCTGTCGCGGATAGGGACGATCTGATTGGGTACCTCCAGCAAAGAGGCGGGCATGGGGCGGAAATACACAAAAATGCCTTGATCATTCTCTTGGGTACGTTTCCAGTAGAGAATAAAATCTTCCTTAGCCCGCTCCAGGTCAAAATCGCGGGGCACCTTCAAACTTATTTTGTGTTTCTTGAGCAAGGGATGCACCTCCTCCCGAAAAATGGGGCGCATATCTTTTTGCAGATAGGCCAATTCGTGCTGGCGAAATACCTGCCGTAGGCTGTCCTGGCGTGCGTTGATCAGCTCGGCCAGGGCTTTATCGTTGGGCGCCTGCAGGCTTACTACCAACTGAGGATATGCATAGACGTCTTCTTGAATGGAAAGGCGCTTTTCCCCCCGGGTGAGATACACTAAGTTGCGGTTGCGCCGCAGGAGCTTAGTACTGGCCCGGTCATCTACCTGATGAACCGTATAGCGCGGTTCGGGCTGAGGTAAGCCGTATTGGGATTTGGTAAAATACTTGCGAAAGGCATTGCCGCTTTTCTGCTCCCAGAGTTCATCATCCGCTATTACAATAATATCCAGCAAGCCACCATTGCTGCCCGGCAGCGTGGTCCTTCCTTGGTTTGCACCTTTCTGTTTTGAGGCGCCATTTTCCTGGCAACCGGCCCATAAAAGGGAAAGCCCAAGCAGCGGGGCGAGCCATCGTTGTATCATGCTTTATCCGGGTAAATCTTCAGCCGATCGCCGGGTTTAAGGTCTCGGGCATCACTGAAGTTGTTCCATTTCATAATATTATCAGCACTAATGCCCGGAAACTTCCGGGCTATGCTGTAGAAACTTTCTCCGTAGCGCACGCGATGGTAAACCGCCTCTCCCTTGGGCTGGCCCTGGTTTTTCTCGCTCGAGGCCTTACTTTGCTGGGATTTGGAAGCGGAATTATTTTTAGGCGGCAACTTTCGCGGAAATACTTTTAGCCGTTGGCCCACCCGGATAGTATTGCCCCGCAAACCATTCCAGCGGCGCAAACTACTGACCCGCACGCCGTAGCGCTCCGCGATAGTACCCAGGACCTCCCCTCGACGCACCCGGTGATAGGTACGGTTCCCGAGTTCTACATAGCGCGGTTCTTTTTCTTCATCCAGCCGAAAATGGGCCTCTGCTATGGCATAAATGGAATCTTCATAAAGCTTAAAGAGGCCTACCTTTTCCTTGGGAAGGGTTAGCGTGTGGGGATCTTCAGGAATGCCAGGAATTATTTCATAGCGGTAAGCGGGGTTGAGAAAAGCCAGCGTTTCCCGGGGCACTTCCAGCAAGGCAGCCAACTGCTCGAAACTTACCTGCTCTTGAATTTGCACGGTATCAGTATGAAAAAAGGATGGCTTGAGTGCCTGGGGCCGCAAGCCGTGCTCCGCGGCGTACTCAAAAACATAGCTGGCCGCCATAAAAGCGGGCACATAGCTGGCCGTTTCCCTCGGTAACCAAGGTCTTATAGCCCAATAGCTTTTCTTACCTCCGGAATAACGGATGGCTTTACTCACATTACCTGGCCCGGAATTGTAAGCCGCCAGGGCCAGGTTCCAGTCATCAAAAATGCGGTAGAGTTTACGCAAGTAACGACAAGCTGCTTCGGTAGCTTTAAGCGGGTCATTGCGCTCGTCAATATAGCTGGAAACCTCCAGCCCGTTGATACGCGCCGTGCCGTACATAAACTGCCAAAGCCCCCTTGCCCCCGCCCAGGAGCGAGCCTTGGGGTTCAGGGCAGACTCTACCACCGCCAGATACTTAATCTCCAGCGGCATATCATACCGGTCCAGCACACTTTCAAACAAGGGAAAATAGTAATGCGCCAGGCCCAACATGCGCCTTACTTGTTCCCGCTTTTTATCTCCATACAACTCGATAAAAGCCCGCACCTCCTTGTTATACGTGTAGCGCAAGGGGCTACGGCGATTCATTTTTGCCAGTCGAAGTTCATAGAGGCTATCACTCACGGCCGCTGCCGCCACTTGGGCCGTATCGGGGGCCAGGCTATCGCTCCGGGCCATAATTCTCCTGGCACTATCCGCGGCGAATATTTGGAGCATCATGAGGCTATCCAGCCGCGCTGGATAAGGGAGGTCTTTTAGCTGATAACTCGCCAGATCGGAAGCCTGAGGCTTTTTGGTACTATCCCCTGGGCTGGGTTCTCCGGCCCAGGCCACAGAAGATGCAAGCAAAGCTACCCCCATAAACAAGCCCGCCAAGGGCGGGAAGAATTTGGCCTGGCCCCCTTTTTGCTTATCCAAGCCACGGGTGGGGCCTCTTCTCAGGGATGCTGTAATAGGCGGGACAGGACCTTTTAGCACCGAAAAGACGGGGACTAAAAGCGCTGGTAAAATGAGTCTGTGTTCTTTCATAAAAGGATAACCGCGTTCAGGGAAGCCTTATTGCCTATGCCAGCTACCACCTGGCTACACGAATGTAGAATAAAATTTAGCGCTGTAAAAGCCCGTGGGCAAACTGGAAAAGGGCCTTTTCGGCAAAGCGCGGCGCAGTGAGTTGCAAGCCCACCGGCAATTTCCCCGTCCCCCTTAGAAGCGGCAGGGATATAGCAGGAGTACCGGTAAGATTAGCATGAACGGTAAAAATATCCTCCAGGTACATAGCGGTAGGATCACTCGACTCGGCCTCCACTAAAAAGGCCGGATGCGGCGTAGTGGGCGAAATCAAGAAATCAAAACGCTTGAAAAGCTCCTCGGTTTGATCGGCGATTAATCGTCTTGCCTTTTGCGCTTTCCCGTAATAGGCATCGTAATAACCACTGCTCAATACAAAGGTCCCCAGCAATATACGCCGCTTTACCTCCGGCCCGAAGCCCTCTGTACGGGAGCGCTTGTAGACCGTTTCCAGGTTTTCTACCTCCTCGCTGCGGTAGCCGTAGTGAATACCGTCGTAGCGGGCCAGGTTACTACTGGCCTCCGCGGTAGAAAGAATGTAATAAGTAGGCACCAGGTAATCAAGGAGCGGAAAATTTACGCCTTCCACCTCATGGCCCTGTTCCCGCAGCCTGGCCAGATAATCTTGGGTTTGCTTTTTAACTTTTTCGTCCAGCTTGGGGTTTTCCAGCACCTCCTTAAAATAAGCGATCCGGCGGGGAGTATCCCTGTCGGCATCGGATAAAGCTACGGGCGCAACGGCTTGCTGCGTAGCCGTACTATCGTATTCATCGGGGCCGGCCATCACCTCGTAAAGGGCGCTCAGGGTATCCATACTGCGGGCCAGCGGGCCTATCTGATCGAAAGAAGAAGCAAAAGCCACCAATCCATGGCGCGATATGCGCCCATAGCTGGGCTTAAAACCAAGGGTTCCCGTAAAACTCGCCGGTTGACGAATACTGCCTCCCGTATCGCTGCCCAAGCTGGCATGGACCAGGCGGGCCGCCACGGCCGCCGCACTCCCCCCGGAGGAGCCCCCTGGTGTGCGCTTGTTGTCTACCGGATTATGCGTGGGGCCATAATGGCTAAATTTATTGGCCGAACCCATGGCAAACTCATCACAATTGAGCCGCCCTATCACAATGGCATCTTCATCCAGGAGCCGCTGTACTGCCGTAGCGGTGAAGAGCGACTCAAACTCCGCCAGCATTTTGGAGCCCGCCGAGCCTTTGTGGTGCCTGTACACCATATTATCCTTGATGCCCACCACCAATCCGGCCAATTTTCCGGCCGTGCCGTGGTTCAGCTTAGCATCTATCACGGTAGCCCGGCTGCGGGCGTCATGCGCAAACACCTCCACAAAAGCATTGAGCGAAGCATGCCCCTGGATACGCTCCAGAAAAGCCTCGATCATTTCCGTGCAGGTAAAAGCGCCGTTTTGCAACTTTTCCTGCAGCACGGGCAGGCTATCGATATCGGTCAAGGCCTAGGTCGTTTTGGATTGGGAATCGTCCTTCTTTTCCTCGCTGCTATCTTTGGTGGAGGGATCTTCCTCCTCCTTCACAGCGCTCTTAAATTCCTTAATGCCGCCGCCCAGGCCCCGCATCAGCTCAGGTATCTTCCGGCCGCCAAAAAGCAGGAGAATGACCACCACTATTAATACAATTTGCCAGGGGCCTATCCACCCCAGCATTACACTCGCTAAATTCATATCTCAGCGCCATTTTTAGTAGGGACAAAGGTACTCAATTTATCCGCGCCCATCCATTAAGGCACGGCTGCCGCAAGCCAGGCGCTAGCTCCTTTGGCCTCCCGGCCAAATGTGTCCTTCCCCGCGGGCAGCGTTTGAGCCAGCCCCAGGCAGGAGGCGCCAATAAGGGGAGCTGCGTCAGCAGAAAACCGCTATTTTTGAAACCTATGAATGATATTATCCAATTGCACCAAATAAGGCGGGACTTTCCGCTGGGAGGCCAAACCGTGAAAGTCCTTAAAGGCATAGACCTCTCCCTGGAGCACGGCCAGTACCTAGCCTTAATGGGCCCTTCCGGTAGTGGCAAATCTACCCTGATGAACCTGCTGGGCTGCCTGGACACCCCTACCGGAGGCCGCTACGAATTAAATGGTACCGACGTAAGCAGCCTCAATGACAATGAGCTGGCCGATATTAGAAATAAAGAAATAGGCTTCGTATTCCAAACCTTTAACCTGCTCCCCCGCTCCACCGCCCTGGAAAACGTCAGTCTTCCCCTGGTTTACGCCGGCCTGGGAAAAGAAGCCCGCCGGGCACGTGCGGAGGAGGTCCTCCAGCAAGTAGGGCTATCCGACCGGATGGACCACCGCCCCAATCAGCTATCGGGTGGCCAGCGGCAGCGAGTAGCCGTGGCCCGGGCCCTGGTAAATAAGCCTTCTATTATCCTAGCCGATGAGCCTACCGGTAATCTAGACAGCAAAACTTCCGTAGAGATCATGCGCCTGCTGGACGATATCCACGCCCTGGGCAACACCATCATCCTGGTAACCCACGAAGAAGACATCGCCCAGCATGCCCGCCGCATAATTCGCCTGCGCGACGGGGTGATCGAAAGCGATGAAGCCAATAAACCCCTCACAACCGCCTAGCCTCTATGGACCTCAACTTAGCCGGAAAAAAAGCCCTCATCGGCGGGGCCTCCGCCGGAATCGGAAAAGCCACCGCCCAAGAACTAGCCCGCCTGGGGGCTTCGGTTACCCTACTGGCCCGCAGCGAGGAAAAGCTCAA
>CAJXMS010000067.1 GCA_913056475.1 uncultured Bacteroidota bacterium | reverse complement strand
TGAAGAGCGGGAGCTGTACGAGCGGCGCTTTGCCCGGGTTAAGCTCCGCCTCATCGATTATCCAGACCAGCCCCCCATCGAAGCCTGGATGCACCTTGACACCCTTACCACCGCGGCCCCCGCCCTGAGCAGCGAAGAGCTCGACGCCCTTAATGCCCGCATAGCGGAAGACTACCGCGGCCTGGATACCCGCGAAGAGCGGGAACGGGCGCTGCGGCAAGATCCCATTTATAATGCGCTCCAGGTAAAATATGCCTACGCCGTTACGGGCCATAAAGCCCAGGGCGGGCAGTGGTCCCAGGTATTTGTGGAGCACCCCTTTTTGCCCGAAGGGCAGCCCGACCGGGAATACCTGCGGTGGCTCTACACGGCCTTCACCCGGGCCCGCGACCAGCTCTTCCTGCTGGGTTTTGATGCTTAGCCTTTTCGCTGGGGCAGTGGCCGGGCAGGAACCCCTACCACCTTTTGCCCGGGCAACACCGGACGAGTTACCACCGCACCGGCCCCTACTACGGCCCCTGCTCCTACCTCAAGGCCCGGCAGTACAGTAGCCCCGGTGCCTAAGTAAGCCCCTGCTCCTATCCGTGCTCCACCGCCCAGGTTTACGGCGGGCATCAGCGAGGCAAAGTCGCCCAGCACCACCTCGTGCCCCACCGTAGCGTGGAGATTAATGAGCACGTGCCGCCCCACCTGAATATCACAGGTAAGGGTCACCCCGGCGGTGAGGATGCTCCCCGCCCCCAGGCTTGTACTTTCCGGGTCTTGCAGAAAGGCCCTGGGGTGAAGAGCCGTAGGCCAGTGATAATCGGCGGCGGCCATCCGGCGCCAAGCCGCTTCTCGCTCCCGGCTATCGCCTATGGCCAGCACTACGGAGGCCCCCGAAGGGATTCGGTCCGGAGACGGCCAGCCCCGCGCTGAATCGTGATCATACCGCCCCGCCATAGACCATCCCAGGTGGGGAAGCATGCTCTGCACCTCCCTCCCCAGGCCGCCCCCACCTACGATGTGTACTTCCATATCCTGCCGCTATAAGGGCCTCAAAGAAAAGCAAAAATGCAATAAACTCATCCCTCGAAATTTAGCCTCAAAAAGAAGCCGCCGGCATCTTTTTAAAGGGAAGGAAATGGTGGGGAAATTAAGTTTCTCTAATTTTGCTATCATTCTAATTTTAGTATCATGTCCAGCGCCAAAACCATCGCCCACTTCGATCTCGACAGCTTTTTTGTATCCGTAGAAAGGCTGCACGACCGCCGCCTGCACCGCCGTCCCGTGCTGGTGGGCGGCACCGGCAGCCGGGGTGTCGTGGCCTCTTGCAGTTATGAAGCACGCCGCTTCGGTATCCACTCCGCTATGCCCATGCGCACGGCGCTACAACTATGCCCAGACGCCATTGTGATCAAAGGAGACAGCAGCCGCTACAGTTACTATTCCGATATTATCACCGACATCGTGCGGGAGGAGGTTCCCGTGCTGGAAAAAACCAGCATAGACGAGTTTTACACCGACCTCACCGGTATGGACCGCTTCTTTGGCTGCTTTAAGCTCACCTCCGAGCTACGGGAAAAGATCATCCGGGAAACGGGCCTGCCCATCTCCTTTGGCCTGTCGATCAATAAAACCGTATCTAAAGTAGCCACCGGCCAGGCCAAGCCCAACAACCGCCTGGAAGTGCCGCAAGGCAGCGAAAAACCCTTCCTGGCGCCCCTGCCCGTGCGCAAGATCCCCATGGTAGGCGAGAAAACCACCCACCTACTCCGCCGCATGGGCGTGAAGCACATCCATACCCTCCAAAAAATGCCCGTAGAAGTGATCCACAAGGCCATGGGCAAAAACGGCCGCCTCATTTGGAATAAAGCCAACGGCATAGACCCCAGCCCCGTGGTGCCTTATCAGGAGCGCAAGTCCATCTCGCAGGAACGCACCTTTCAACGCGATACCACCGATGTGCAAAAGCTCGAAACCCTGCTCATTGCCATGGCCGAAAACCTGGCCTACCAACTTCGCCAGGGCGATAAGCTTACCGGCTGTGTAACCCTCAAACTGCGGTATTCCGATTTTCAAACCTACACCTTACAAAAGAAGATCCCCTATACCAGCAACGACCACCAGCTCATCGCCATCACCAAAGAGCTCTTCCGCAAGCTCTACCAGCGCCGCATCCTCATCCGCCTGGTGGGGCTGCGCTTCAGCCACCTGGTGGGAGGCGGCCTGCAGATCAATCTCTTCGAAGACCGCGCCGAAGTGATCCGCCTCTACCAGGCCATGGACCACCTGCGCCAACGCTACGGCATCAACGCCGTAAAACGCGCCAAAACCCTCGAATCCAAAGGCCTGGGCCGCAGCAATCCCTTTAACGGCCTCCCCCCCACCATCATGGCCCACCGCCGCTCGTAGCGCTGCTTCCGGGCCGGAAGCTTTATGGCGGGGCGCGGGTACTTTTGGCCTGCGGCCAAAGGAAAATCAAACCCAACCGGAAAAATCTACGCTTTTAAGCAGCAGCCATCCTACCGCCCGGATCATAAAAAAAGCCGCTCCCAGCAATTCCGGAAGCGGCCTTTTCATATAGCGGGTCTTGGCGAGACTAGCGCACCATCAAGCGGCTGGTTTGACGCAAATCAGCGCCTTGCAGCTTAATGATGTACACCCCGGGGCTCAGGCCTTTAAGACTTAGCTGGTGAGGCGTACCCGGTTTTAAATCACTGCGCTCCAGCACTACAGCACCGCGCGAATCGCTCAGCTGCACGCTGTAAGGGCTGCCGTAGCCGCTTAGCGACACCTTCACGCTTTCGCGGGCGGGATTGGGATACACACTTAGGGCGGCGGTACCCCACTCGCGTAGATCGATACCGCTAAGGGTAAAGGTAAGGGTGGTATCGTCGGTAGCGCCACAGCGGCCCGTTACGGTAAGGGTTACCGATTTATTGCCGTTGGTGGCATAGCTGATGGTGTCCATCATAGCGCCACCGCCAAAGCTCCATTGATAGCTCTGAGCATTGGTAGCTCCGCTGGCATCAAAAGCCACCCGGGCATTAGAATCGGTTACGCTGAGCACCTGGTAGCTAAAGGCGGCGTTTACCGGCCCTACCGAATCGGTAGAGAAGGTAAAAGGCCCCGCATAGGCGGTGGTATCGCCCCCGCAAGTATCCGCTACCCATACATCGTAATCGGTATCCAGCGGTAGACCGCTGAGGCGGTAGGGGCTGGTCACCACACCGGTAAAGCTCCCGGTACCGGGGGTAAAGCCGGCCGGACCGTACTGGAGGATAGAGCCTCCGCTCTGGGAGTTCCAGGTGATGGTTGCGGTATCGCAGTTTACGCTGGCCAGCGCCAGGGAATCGGGCGCGGGGCAACTGGCATCGGTAATGGCCACTTCGTCGATAAGGAGGTCATTATAAAAATCCGACGGGCCGCCCCCTTCTTCACTGCGGAAGCGTAGTTTCACCAGATTGGCGCCGTAGCTAAATCCGGTGAGGCTAAGGCGCTTGGTAACCCAGTTGTTGTTGTTCTCCCTGATGGAGTCTACCTGAGTCCAGGCATTACCATCCCAGGCTTCTACGTACAGTATATTGATGGTGCTGTTATCAGTATTGTTGCTGTAGAAATCAAAGGAGAGCTCCGGGTTGCTTAGCGGATTTACATTCACATCGGGGGTTTCCAGCACGGGGCTATCATCCCCTCCGGAGTGGTCTATCCAGGCGTAATAGCCACCGTTACCACTGGTTTCGCTGGCATTGGCCGCGGCATAACCGGCATCACCGAGCTGCCCAAATTCCCAGCCACTACCGCTGGTTTCGTAGCGCGACCAGCAGTTGGGCACGGCATCGGCATCAAAGGATTCCCGGAAGGGCGCTGCAAAAGGCGTACAGGCGGTAGTAAAGCATACCGGACCAGTCGTATCCGAGAAGCCGGCGCTGCATTGTTCCACCACGTAAGCACAATAGGTAGTAGCGCTCATCAAACCGATCAGCCCCACGGAGTCGTTGGCCGAAGCGGTGTACACGGTACCATTGGCCGGTGTCTGATTGCCGGTAGTAAGGATCACTTGCCAGCCCAGCCCGCTGCTATCAGCTGGGGTCCATTGAACCGTAGCAGAGTTGGTAGTGACGTTACGAGCGCTCAAGTTTGTAGGATTGGCGCAAGCAGGCGGAGTTCTTACCTCGAAGTTTTCGAAGAAGAAATCGTTATCTTCCTGGTCGTCATTGGGACCACTGGAAGCGTAAAAACCAAAGCGGACATATCCGCTGTAGCCGCTAAGGGGGGCAATCACATGCTCACCGGTGGCGTCCACCGTATCCTGACTGGTAGCCAGCCAGAGGATATTGTTGGCGTCCCAGGTTTGCCCATTATCGGTAGAGATCACCAGGGCCAGACTATCGTCGGAGCCCATATAGCCTTGAAGGGTGTCCAACCATTCCGTGACCGCCGCATCGAATTCCACCTGCAAGTTGGTTTTGGCAGGATCCAGGTAAATGGAAGGAGAGATCAACCACTCGTATTGATTGCTGCTGAAAATATTCACACTGGTCGCGGTACCCAGCGCGGGGCGATTGGCGAAGTCTTGGGATCCCCAGCCCGAAGAGCCATAATTAAGCGGCGTACCCAGGGGGTTTTCGGCTTCTTCCCAGCCCAGCTTATCATAGCCGCTATTGTCAAAGGTCTCCAGGAAGTTGGTCCCGTAGGGGGTCACAAAGCTAAAGGGACCTACCCAGGGGCTTACATCTCCGGGCCCACAGCTATCCTGCACGTACACCACGTACTCGGTGCCCGAAGACAGACCACCCAGGGCCAGGGTGTCATTGCCTGCACTGATGAGCGTACCTCCTCCAGCGGGTGTGCCGGCGGGGCCGTAGCTCACCCGCCAATTGCTAGCGCCACCGGTAGTCCAGCTTACCACGGCCGAATCGATTCGTAAACTGCCCGTAAGCAAAGACAGGTTGGTGGGCGGAGGACAGCTTATGAACTCATCAACCATAAACTCATCCACGAGAAGGTCGTTTTCAAAGTCGGCGGTGTTGCCACCAGACTCGGCTCGCAACCTCAATTTAATCAGGTCATTATTGGCTCCGTAGGTAAAAGAACTCAGGTTAGCAAATTGGAAGGTCCAGCCGCCAAAATTGCCCCGAATAGAATCTACCTGCCGCCATTGGCCGCCATCCCAGGCCTCCACAAAGAGGATGTTAGTAGCACTGCCGTCGGTGTTATTGCTGTAAAGCTGGAAAGTAAGTCCCGGTGTAGTAAGCGCACTCACCTCTATAATTTGGCTTTCCAGCACCGTTTCTTCATCGGTACCGCTGAAATCCACCCAGGCGTAGTAACCCCCGTTTCCGGTTCTTTCCTGGGCATTAGCGGCGGCATAACCGGCATCACCGAGCTGGCCATACTGCCAGCCGTCACCGGCGGCCTCTGAAGATGCCCAGCAACTGGGTAAGCCATTTTGATCAAAAGACTGGGTGTAAGGCGCTACGGCCGGAGCACAGGGCGTACAGAAGGTTTGCGGGCCAGACCAGAGGCTGGTATCGCCGGAACCACAAATGCTCCTTACCAGGAATTCGTAGCAAGTAGAAGCGCTAAGCGTATCCAGCTGCAGCGAATCACCGCTGGTGATGGTCTTAAAGCCGCCCAGCGTTTGGGAACCCTGGTAGAAGCCGGCGGTACCTACCCATAGTTGGTAATTACCAGCGGAACCGGCATCATCCCAGGCCAGCTGGGCGCTGGTATCGATAGAAGCGATGCTCCTTAAGTTCTGGGGGGCGGGGCAAGTGACTTCTTCGAGCCTTACATCGTCCAGGCTCATGCCGCCCGTGGTAAAGCCCCCGGTAAGGGCGTATGGGGTTTGCTGGCCCCACCGGACCTGGGTGGTGGCGGATAAGGATTGCCCGTTGGCCTGCAGCACCGCATCCAGGAAGAAACTATCCGGCACCGCAGTACTGGAAGCATTCAGGGTGGTCCAATCTTTCACTAAGATCCAGGGATCGTTTTGGCTGCCGCGTACCCAGACATTATTTCCCCCGTTGGAGGGCGAAGGAGAGAGCCAGTAATGATCGGCCAGGCGGTAAGAAAGCTTGATGCCGCTGGCGGTATTGGCAAAATTAGCCAGGTTGGCCGTTAAGATCAAATACACCGGGGCGGTGCCACTTTCGGAAGTTAACGCGGCAGAGCTAGCGCCCGCCGTAGGCAATGCGGGGCCGGAACCGGCGGAGTTCGCAAAAGCCAGGGTGCCATTCCCCGATACATTTTCAAAAGACCAGGAATAAGTAACCCCACAATGAAAACTGGAGGAGGTGGTTACGGGCCCTGAGTAATTTTCAAATCCATCGTTAAGGGGAAGGCTGACGGGCAGCAGGGTGGGACAGCTGGTAGGCCCGGAGGCGGGGCCGGCGTAAGGGCTGAAGCCAGATACTGCGCAGCTATCCCGTACGTAAATGTCGTAGGAAGTTTGAGCGGAGAGCCCCGTGATGGTGGCAAAGGTGTCGGGAACCATCATGCTGCCTAGGGCGGCACCTGAACCTGGTGTATAACCCACTGGGCCCCATTCTACTTCATAATTTACCCCCTGGCCACTGTTCCAGCGAACGAATAAGGATGAGCTGGTGCTAGAGTCACTTACCGCGGTAACATTGGTCGAAGCCAGGCAGGAGGGGATGTCTTCGTATACGAAGTCATCTAAATAATAGGTGTCAAAAGTGCCGCCGTCATGTACCAAGACCACATAGGTGTGGGTGCCGTTGTAGCCATTGGCCGTATCTAAGGGCACAATAAAATTCTGGTAGGTGGCGGTTACCGCTACGGTATCAAGGGCTACAAAGCTGGAAGGATTAGTTGGGCTACTAACGGTTCCTACGATGAGGTCTCCGGCAGTGGTAGTAGTAGAAGATCGGGCATAAAACTTAACGCGCTTATCGGCTGCGGTTAAGTCGCTAAAGGCGGGCGAAATAAGCCAAGTGGTATCGATGTTATAGTTGTAAAACCGTACATGATTAGGCGATGAGTTGGCCGGTTGAAAACTGCTCGCCTGTTGTACCTCAGCGGCAGCCAGGGAGATGTTGGTCCCCGCGAAGTAGTTGTCCCAGCAGATAGGAACGGCGCCTAAGCTGTCCGTGTCAAAGTTATTGCTGTAAGGGGCGGATAAAGGGTTGCAGCGGGTCGTAAACTTAAAGGGCCCGGACCACACAGAATTACCTGCGCTGCCGCAATCGCGGCGAATGAAGGCATCGTAACAAGTATTGCCGGCCAAACCAGATAGATTAATGGTACCATTACTGGTGCTATCTAAAGTACCGGTGCCCTGGTTAAAGCCACAAGGCCCCCACTCTACTTCAAAGTCACTTACATTGTTTAGTGTAGAAAGATCAACACTGGTGTTGGTCAGGTTATTAGGGTTGAGACCCAGTAACTGGGGACAAGCTGGTTGCGTTTCGTAAGTGAAATCATCGATGTAGATGTCATCATAGGTGCCGCCCAAATTATGGAGGAATACCACATGATTATCGGAACCATTATATCCATTAGCACTGTCCAGCGCAATAATCTGAAGCTGCCAGGTATTGGCTGCCGAGAAAGTTACCGTGTCTATAATGTTGTAGCTCGTTCCGGGTACCTGGGAGGAAGTGGTAGCAATGTAGAGTTCGGAAGCCAGATCTGAGGTGGCCGTGTAAAACTTGATTTGCTTATCTCCCGCAGTCATATCGGAAAATTCCGGAGATAGGGCCATAAGCGTATCGGAAGTGCCAAATCCAAAATAAGAGTAGAGTTCCAATAGCCGGCTACCGCTGTAGGGTTGGGTGGTATTAAAACTGGAAGGGACTTGCACGTTGGCGTGCGCCGAGCTGTTAAAATTATTATACTCTGCCCAGCAAGTGGCGGGGGCATCTGGGTTTTCGCTGTCAAAATTGTTGCTGTAAGGAGCTGTGAAAGCGACGCATTGTGTGGTGAAAGCAAGCGGTCCGGTGGTATCTGAAGAACCGTTGGCTGTCCCACAATCTGCTATGACATAAGCCTCATAGGTGGTGGCACCGTTAAGGCTGCTTAATTGGACGCTGTCGTTGTTGGTGTTTACCGTGGTTCCACCAGATTGGGGGTTAAAGCCCTGACTGCCATAGATCACTTCATAGCCACCGGAAGCATTGGAAACCGCGGTCCAAGCTAATGTAGCCGAAAATGGGCCAATGGTAGATAATTGAAGATTGGTGGGTTGAGGACAAGCAGGGGCTTGATGAATGTCGATTTCATCAATGGCAACGTCACAATTAAAAGAAGAGCCAGTACTACCCACCGTAACAAAAAAGCGTAGCTTGATGGTGCCGCTGTAACTGCTTAGATCTACAATGGCCTTTCGGTAAGGATCGGCGTTTGCCGTTTGCTGTTCGCCATTAATAGTGAGTTCATTGGTCCAAGTAGAACCATCCCAAACATCCACCTCAAGGCTGCCAATGGCTTCCCCGTACATGTGGTACCAAAAGGTGAGTTCGGGGGTGATTACTCCCGAGAGATCTATATCCGGGGTGATTAAGCTCGTGGTATCCCCCGCGCTGGAGCCCGAGGTTTCGGTGTACACATAAAGCCCGGAGCCAGATTTGTCGCTGGTAGGACCCGTTGCCGTGGAGGAGGTACCCCCGGAATTGGTCTCCCAGTTGGGGGCCGAGGTAGTGGTAGATAAATAACAGTTTCCAAAATTAGAACCTGTCTGCCCCGTGGAGAGGGTATCGAAATCCTCTAAATACGGAGTGGCGTAAGCACTAGACGGCGGGCATTGGGCTTGCGTGCCCAGCCAGGCCGTTAGCAGCATTGTTGAGAGTAGTAATCTCCTCATAATGATTGATTTGGTGTTTGTTTAAGCTATGATTTCCTTCTTTAGAGCCTACTAAAGTAGTTTATATCACCGAAGAACCGAAGAAATGAGGAAAAAAAATTAAGAAATGACCCCACTTAAATAGAGCAGGCATCGTACCGGCGCCGAGCTTTCCTTTGGCCGAGAGGCCTGCCATGACTGAAAAGCAGTGGCGAAAAGGGGCTCGCTTAGCGGACCATTAATTTCTGGCTGAGGTGGCCACCGGGAAAATGGGCGGTAACCAGGTAAAGCCCGGTGGGCAAATGAGCCAGCGGTAGGGTCATTTGCTGAGCCCTCATTTTACGGCTGGCCAAGACCCGGCCGGTGAGGTCGTGTAAGCTGATCCGGCTTATCCTTTCTGGCTGGCCCGGCGCTTGCTGGATGGTCACGGATCGCTGAGCGGGGTTGGGGAAAATCTGAAAACTGACCTGCCCCGGGGAGGTCCTTTGCTCGGGCAGGGATACGGGGAAGGCTTTTCCCCGGAAAAGCTGTAAACCACCTCCGGCGGTCCCTACTATGGCATCTAAGTAGGGGTCTTGATCGAGATGGGCCAGAAAGGGCGCGGTTCGGTAACCGGCTTTTAGGGGGGGCTGGGCAAGAGAGGGGGCCAGGCGGGCGGCGGGGGTAAGATTGACCCGTA
>CAJXMS010000066.1 GCA_913056475.1 uncultured Bacteroidota bacterium | reverse complement strand
TAAAACGCAATAACTTGGCAAAACGCAGAATGGAATACCGCAATTTAGGCCGCTCGGGCCTGCGGGTGAGCGCCCTGAGCTTCGGCTCCTGGATCACCTTTGGCAATCAAATCCAGCAAGATACCGCCCGCGACCTCATGGTCACCGCCTACGAAGCCGGAGTCAATTTTTTTGACAATTCCGAGGCCTACGCGGAAGGCCGCAGTGAAGAACAGATGGGCCAGCTCCTGAAGGAGTTGGCCTGGCCCAGGGATTCCTACATTTTATCCTCAAAAGCTTTTTTTGGCGTTAAGGGCCTTAAAGACTCCCTCCCCACCCAGAAAGGCAATAACCGCAAGCATCTTACCGAAGCTTGCC
Source organism: uncultured Bacteroidota bacterium (assembly GCA_913056475.1). Taxonomy (GTDB): domain Bacteria; phylum Bacteroidota; class Bacteroidia; order Flavobacteriales; family Schleiferiaceae; genus CAJXMS01. The sequence continues at coordinate 9,192 of CAJXMS010000066.1, read as the reverse complement.
ATCAGGCGCTGCGCCGCTTGCAGACCGATTATCTGGACCTCTACTACTGCCACCGGCCCGATAAGCACACCCCCATCGAAGAAACGGTGTGGACCATGCATAACCTCATCCAGCAGGGCAAAGTCCTCTACTGGGGCACCAGCGAATGGAGTGCGCAGGAGATCATGGAAGCGCACCTGGTAGCCCGCCAGCACCACTTGATAGGCCCCGTCATGGAGCAGCCCCAGTACAATATGCTCTTTCGCGAAAAGGTGGAAAACGAGTTTCGCCGCCTCTACCACACGGTAGGTCTCGGCACCACCGTTTGGTCGCCCCTGGCCAGTGGCGTCCTTACCGGAAAATATAACCAGGGCGTGCCCGAAAATGCGCGCTTAGGGCGTAGCGAAATGCAGTGGTTGGCGAAAAATAACCTACGGGAAGACTTTTTCGAGCGCGTGCGGGGCCTGCAAAAAATCGCCGACGAAAGAGGCCTTTCCCTCCCCGTCATGGCCATCGCCTGGACCCTCAAGAACCCCCACGTAAGCACCACCATCCTGGGCGCCAGTTCGGTAGCGCAGCTCAAAGAAAACCTCACCGCGCTCGAAGCCCTCCCCAAACTAGACGAGGCCACCCTCCGCGCCATCGAAAAGGTACTGGACAACAAGCCCGTGCCGCCCCCATTCTAAACACAATCGCCGGCCCTGTCAGGACGGCCTTCGGCCAAATGAGGGGCTGGCCAACCGCAAGCTTATGACATTAAGAAAGATCCCCAACTCCTGGAATAGCCGCCTACCGGGCGCGTTCCTGCTGCTCCTACTCCTGGCGGCCTGCCAGCCCTCAGGCCGACAGCAAGGTGAGGCTACCGCGCAGGAAGCGGATACGGCCCAGTCGGTTCCCCACTTGGTCAATGCCGATATTGAGGCGGGCATCCGCGGGCACATCCGCCAAAGGGCGGAAAACAACGAGGGCCTCTTTCCCCTGCAAACGGATTCCCACGATCTGAAGCTGGAGCTGGTGCGGGTGCATACCGAGTACCTGGCCCGGCTGGGCCCCGAGCGGGCTTTTGCCTGCGTGGATCTGGCCGCTCGTAATGGCGATGTGTACGACGTGGATTTCTTTATGGAGGGCCGCGCCGGCGATTTCCAGATCACCCAAACCACCGTGCACAAGCACAACGGCCAGCCTTACTACCTCTGGCAACAGCGCCCGGGAGACGGCACCTGGCAGCGCGTGCCGGTGGCGGAGGCCAGCGATACCTTAATGGGCGTCATTCACGGAACGGATCGCTTTGAATTTCGCTATCAGGTGGCCCTGCCCGCGCTGGATGATTCCGCCCGCTTGTGGTTGCCCATCCCCCAGTCGGGGCGGTTTCAAGACGTGAAGTTGCTGGAAAAGCAGCTCCCCGGAAAGCTACGCCGGCTAAAAGATCAAAGCGGGAAAAACGAAGCCTTCCTCCTTTCCCTGGGGCCCGCGCCGGGCGAGCAGCAGCTGGACCTGCGCTACCAGGTACAGCGGAAGGAAAAGCAACCTTATGCGGCGCCGCGCCCCACTTCTGACCTGCTGCAAGCTACCCCGCTGCTGCCCGCCTCGGAGGAGCTCAAGCGGCAAGTGGATAGCGCCCTACAAGGCCTGGCCATGGCGGGGCCCCTCCAGCAAGCCCGGGCGCTGTACGATTACGTAATAGATCACATGAGCTACATCAAAAATCAAAACTATGGCACCGGTGATGCCCAGCACGCCTGCACCTCGGGGGTGGGCAACTGTAGCGAGTTTCACTCCTACTTCATCGCCCTGGCCCGCAATGCGGGAATACCGGCCCGTTTTGCCATCGGGGCGGGCATTCCGGCCCACCGGGATGAGGGGGCCATTAACGGCTATCACTGCTGGGCAGAGTTTTACGCCGAGGGCAAGTGGTGGCCCATTGACATTAGCGAGGCCGATAAATTTTCGGCGCTATCCACCTATTACTTTGGCCGGCATCCGGCCAATCGGATTACGCTGAGTGAAGGGCGGCAGCTGCGTTTTGACCCCGCTCCGCTGGGCGAGGCGATTCCTTTCTTTGCCTATCCGGTGCTGGTAGAAAAGGGCCAAAAAAAGCCGGTTCGCTACACCCGCTTTTCGTTTCAGCGCCTGCCGTCGGCTGCTCCTCAGCCATAAAAAAGCGGCGCCACCGGGGCTTTAATGCGCCCTTAGTGCTCCACGCTGGAAGATCAAGGGGTGGCTGCAGCCGTGCTTGGGTAGGCGCTGCCGGTTCCCCTGCTGGGAACCAGCACCAAAGAGGTATTCCCGGGGCATGCTTATTGACCCTTGCTGCTGGAATACGGGGCGGGGAAGCAAGCCAAAGGGGGCCCAAACAAAGGGAATCCCCTATTTTTGGCGGTAAACCTAAATGATCCTCACATGAAAGCATTTATGCTCCGTCCGCTCCTCTGTGCCGGCCTGGCCTACCTGGCGGTAGCCTGCAACGCCCAGGAAGTGCCGCGCCGCGCGGAACAAATACGCTGGGCCCTGAAAGCCGCCCCGGAAAAATACCGGGATTCCGCCACGGTAAAAGGTTACACTGCCGATGGGGATGTTCAGGTGATCCGCCCCGGGAGCAACGCCCTTATTTGCCTGGCGGACGATCCCGCCCGGGAAGGTGTTTCCACGGCCTGTTATCATCGAGATCTGGAACCTTTTATGGCCAGAGGCCGCGCCCTTCGGGCGCAGGGCAAATCCGCCGGGGAGATCCGTCAAATTCGGGGCGCGGAAATAGAAAAAGGAGCCTTAAGCATGCCCGATAAGGCCACGCTTTATGTGTTTTCTGCCCGCTACGATAGTACGGCGGCGGCCCTTACCGATGGCTACCGGCGCTACGTGGTGTACATGCCCTTTGCTACCGGAGAAAGCACCGGGCTCCCTACGCAGCCCCAGGAACCGGGTGCTCCCTGGCTTATGGATGCGGGTACCCACCGGGCCCACATTATGATATCGCCCGGGCCATAGCCCGCCGGGGCGGTTTGAGAATAGCGGCTGGATTTTTTCGGAAAAGGGGGGCGGGAGGAGGCTGTCTTTAACTCAACGAAGCAGGATAAGGCTTCCCTGATGCTTTGCCTGCGCGGTGTATAAAACGTAGCTGTAGGTCCCCTGGGCAGCTTTTTTCCCCTGAAAGCGACCATTCCAGAAATGACGGAAGGGCTGTTCCGTTTTGAATACCAGCTGGCCCCATTTATTGTAAATCCGCAGTTCGGCCTGTTCGTCGCAGGCATCGCCCTGGATTACCCAGCGTTCATTTAAGCCATCTCCATTGGGGGAAAAGGCATTGGGGAGGTAGGTTTCATTGCGAAGCTGTTCCAAGAAGAGCCTTACGTTTTGTTCGTACTGGGTATTGCAGAGCGGGTCGTGAATGGCCAGGCGCAAGAGCTTCTCCCCCGGATAATCAAATTGAATGGCGGGAAGGGGTGTTTCCCACTGCCGTCCTTCGTGGCTCCACTGGTATTCGTAGCGCGTCCGCGGTTCCTGAAGTTTGATGTTGACCTGCCCATTGCCACAGGCCTTGAGGGAGACCTGGGCCCCGGGGGTAGGCACCGTGTCGCGAAAGTGAATGCCTATAAGCAAGGTATCCTGGCGCTGGCATTGCTCGTCCCGGGCAATGAGCTGCACTTGGTGGGGCCCCGGACTGATGAAGCTATGCTCCGGTTCGGCTTCGGTGCTGCTGTGGCCATCGCCAAAGTCCCATTGGTAGCTGTCTGCCAGCTTGCTATTGTTATCAAAGCTGACGCGATAGTCTTGATCACAGGCTATGTACCGGGCTTGAGCGGCGGCTTTTGGGCTAAGGATGCTATCGTGTTCAATCACCAGGGTGCTGGTGTCGCTCACCCCACAGATACTGTCGTAGGCGATGAGGGTAACCGGATAGGTCCCTAATTGGTGGTAAGTGATCTGGGGCGCCCGCTGCCGGGAGCTGTCTCCATTGCCAAAAGTCCACCGATAATGCGTGGCATTGCGGCTTTGATTAGAAAAATTCACTTGCAAGCTCTGGCAAATGGTATCATTACGAGAGGTGTAACCGATCCGGGCTTGGGCCCGTAAGTTCTGTTGGAAAGAAAACTTGCTTACCATCATGTTGCAGCCCGCACTACCAGATTGAGGGGCGTAGGCCTGGGGGCTGGCGTTGGGGCCGCGGTTGTTGCAATTGGAGCAAATGGCCTGGTAGAGCACCCCATTTTCATCAAAGCGATTGGTACCGCCGTCTACGTGTTCATTGTCTGCCCCTCCGAAATAGCTGGCGTAGAGAAGTCTGCGCGCGTTGCGGTAAAGAACCATGAAGTAGAAATCGCTGCCATCGGTATTGCTTTGGTAGGCATCCGAAACGGTGGTGAGGTTGTTGGTATTTCCGTTTTGCTGGCGCGGGAAGCCTGCCACGTTGGCTTTGCCGTTCCAGCCGCTGAGGTAAATATTAAGACACCGGTCTACGAAGAAGGCCGAGGGCACCCAGTCTTGCTTGTTTTGACCGCTGCCGAGGGTGGTTTGCCAGTGAATATTATCCAGGTTGGCTTTAAATTTCGTGATAAATTGACTTGCTCCGGCCTGGTGGTAAAGATTGGCGCTCACGTTCCAATTACTGGCCGTTTGCCCCGTTATGTAAGGGACGCCGAAGCGGTCTATACTAAGCAAAAAGCTTAAGTCTCGTTTATTGCTGCCATAATAGCTACAGTTTTGTACCTGGCCGGTAGAAAGGTCTAGCCTGGCCACATAACCATCGGTACTCCCGCCGTAATTCTCCTGAAAGGCGCCGTCGGTAAAGGGAAGATCATTGCTTTGCGTGGCACCGGTTACGTAGGCTTTCTGGGTTCCGCTGGATTTCACATTAAAGCCGGCGTCATCACCGCTGCCCCCTATAAAGGTGCTCCAGTGCAGCTGCTGTAGTTGGCTCCCCAGCAAAGCTACCACCGCTTGCTGGCTGCTATCGGTTCTTTGGATCACGTTATTATTGGGGCCGGGAAATTGTAAGCTTTCGGTGCTGCTGGTAAGGAGCACCTCTTGGTTTTGCGTTAAGACCAGCTCCCCCCGCTGGTGGTCGCCATAATTGAAGGCTAATTTATTCCAGCCATCGTTTTGGCTTCCGCCCAAAAAGGTGCTGCCCAGGAGCTGGTCGCCTTCCGGGCTAAGGCGTGCCACAAAGAGGTCGCTGCCGTTTTGTAAGTGGTTATAGGCCGGAGCTTCTTGATACGGCCCGCCCGGGAAATTGGTCTGGATGGCCTGGCTGGTCACGGGAAAGTCCGCCGAGCCCGTGGTGCCGAGCAGGTACAAACTCCCGGAGGCATCGGCTATGGTGCTTTGTACCAAATCCACGTCGTTGCCGCCCAGGTAGGTGGCATAGAGCAGCTTACTGCCGTCTTGGGAAAACTTGCTAATGGCCAGGTCTACATTAAAAATGGAATCTCCCGCGAAGGCGGTTTGAAAACTTCCGGTGGTGGTAGGATAATGCGCGCCAAAGTTTACCCCGGCGCCGTACATGCTGCCTTTCTCCCCGTAAGTAGCGCTCGCGGCATAATTGAGGTCTCCGCTTCCGGAATAGGAGCTGAAATCCAGTTTGGGATCAATAACCAGGGGGTAGCGCGGGTCGTAGGCTCCTACTTGAAAACCCATGAGAGTGTCCCGGCGCCGGTAATGGACTTGTACCGGAACTTTTTCGCCTTCGATCCATTGGTAAGCTTCCGGGATGTAGGCCCGGCAGGCGCCCAGGCCGTGTTTTAATAAAAGGGTGTCTCTTTGCCATTGAAAAGATTCCAGGCCTTCATAATACCAGCGGATTTGCTTGGGATTGGCCCCGGGTGCTACGTACAGGTCGTACTTCAGGGCTTGTTCCTGTAGCTGATAGCGCAGCGCCACCCCCGGATAGAGCTCTTCCTGACGTAGTTTTTGGTAAACCGGCACGCGCGAGCGCCACCGGCTGGGTTTTCCCTGAAAGTAATTGTGATAAAAGGGCAAGCGCGCTTCCCCTTTACTGCTGGCCGCTTGGCCTCCTACGAAGCGCAGCCGAAAGGCGGCCGCCTGAGGTGCCTTGGGATGGTGGGAACGGCCCTGGTGCCCCGCTTCGTGGGGCGGATTTAAAAACGCTACGCTGTAGCCCTTGTCTTCTATGAACAAGGCCCCGTGGACGAGGTCTGTCCGGTAAAGGACTTCTTCCGGCCATTGGCCTTCATTGGGCACAAAACCCGCCCCTTCGGGCGCAGCTTGCGCCCCAAGTCCAAAAGTGGCTACCAAGGCCAGATATGTGATCAGTTCCCGCACAGTTAAATTGGAAAGGTAAAATTAGAAAATTTCCTCTATCCCTTTTTTGCTCAATGAGTGTAAGTTGGATTTCAGTTTGTTTCCGGTGGGCCGTTGCGCCAAATGGCCTCCAGCCAGTATTTCCTTTCCCGGGTTTGGGTGGCCAGCAAAAAGCGGTTTCGATGGGGCTTAAGCTTCCATTTTTGGCTTATTTGATCGGCTTGCAGCGGGTAATTGCGGCTCACCACGTTAAGCCTCGCTCCCCGCAAGGCCTTGGTCCCGGGCTTATGCTGGCTTATGACCTCCCACATGCGCCCCGGATAGGCCGGATAGGCCTGGGCCTCGGTGTATAGTTGGGAATTGGGATGGAGCTTGGCCAGGCCGTACTTCTGGGCCACTTCATCACCCAAGCCGGCTTTTCGGAGGGCCGCATTGGGTTCGTAAAGATAGGTTTGAGGTTCTCCGTAGCCAGGCGCCTGGCTTCTCTGCGCTGCGCTGTGGTAGTGGTCCAGCGCTTCTTGTCCATGGAGGTGCCAGGCATGGTAGCGGAGGGAGCGGGGCTGATCGCCCAGTTCTACCAGCAGTTCTTTGCACTCATTGCGGTAAGCCAGTACATGAATACTGTGAAGATGGCCCAGGTTTTCGGAAAGCCAGTGAAGGTCTAGCAGCGGACTGAGCTTAACCCATACCCGTCTTCCCTTTTGCACCAAAACCGTTTCCCACTGGGTAAGGCGAGGAGCGTAATCATCGAGGTGGCGTAGCCGCTGGCCATTTTTGCGCCGCGAAGGGTCCAGGAAAAGAAGGTCTGCCGAGCTCGCGTCTCTTCGCAGCCATGCCTCCGCCGTTATCGTTTCGGTAAGCGCCTCCTGGCCCAGCTCAGTCAGGTTGTGCCGGGTAAGCTTTGCCAGGGGCGCATGGGGTTCTAAAAGCTGGGCAGCCCCCGCTCGTTGCGATAGCTGCCAAAAATCCACGCCGGTGCCTCCCGTGAGATCTACCAGCGTCGCCCCGGCCGGGTCTATGATCCGGGCTTTGAGCCGGGCCATGGCCTCGGAACTGGCTTGTTCCAGGTGGATTCGGGGCGGGAGCATCAGGGTCCAGCGACCGTACCAGCTGGGGAGTTTTTTGCGGATCTGTTGATGAGCAGCTATTTGCCGGAGCAAGAGCTGCTTATCGGCCGCGCCGCGGTAGCGCAGCAGTAAAGAGGGGATATCAGCTTCTCGGTGCCGCTTGAGAAAATCTTGCTGGGCCGGGGCCCTAACCCAGCTTTTCCATTCCCGGAGCTTGGGGGCCTCCCACGGCTCATCGGTTTTGAATTCCAAAGGCATAGGCCAGAATATTGGTCCCCATTTGCAGGGCCAGGCGTCTTTTTTCGGGCGGGTCATTATGCACTTCCGCGCTCTCCCAGCCGTCGCTTATATCGCTCTCGTGGGTATAGAGTACGGCCAGCCGCCCATCGATACGGATCCCGTAGGCAGCGGGGGGCTTACCCTCGTGTTGGTGGATTTTCGGCAAGCCCTCGGGAAAGGAAAAGATATTACCAAAAAGCGGATGGCTGGGCGGTAGCGCCTGCAGCTCCTTACCGGGGAAAAGTTTCTGGAGCTCCCGGCGGATGTAAGGATCCATGCCGTAATTATCATCGATGTGCAGAAAGCCCCCGCCCGTCAGGTAACGGCGTAAATTTTCCCTTTCGGCTTTGTTCCACAGCACGTTGCCATGCCCGGTCATATGCACCCAGGGGTAATTGTAGAGGTCGGGCGAGCTGGGCTCTACGTAGCTGTAATCCGGATTAATGCGGGTGTCCAGATTGTCATTCACAAAGCGCGCCAGGTTGCGCACGGCGGTGGGGTTCACGTAGTAATCGCCGCCACCGCGATACTTCAACACCGCCAATTGGAAATCATAGGGCTGAGCCACTAATGCGCCCGTCCATAGCAGTACGAAGAGGAGACCTATTGTATACTTCATATCGGTCAAAGTTAAGCATTCCCGCCCCGTTTGATCAGTGGGGCGGCGGCCACGGTCATCGCGGCTGTTTCGGTCCGCAGCACCTCCTGGCCCAGGTCCAGTCCTTGAAAGCCCGCTTGCTGGGCGGCGGCGATTTCCTCGGGCGAAAAATCTCCTTCGGGACCTATTAAAACCAGGGTTTCTTCTTGCCAATTCAAATCTCCCAGGGGCCTGCGCTTCCCTGCTTCCAGATGCGCCAGATAGCGCTGGGGGGTCGTGGCCGCGGCCAGAAAAGAAGCCAGCTCCTCCATGGGCCGCAGCGCGGGGATAAATCCTTTATGGCTTTGTTTTACCGCCGCTTCTATGGCGTGGCGGTCTTTCTCGGGGCGCACCTTTTTGCGCTCCGAGTAGCGGCAGCGCAGCGGCGTGATGCTGGCTACGCCCAGCTCCGTACACTTTTCCAGCAGGAAGCGATAGCGCTCATTGGTTTTAGGGGGGCCTACGGCCAAATGTAAGACCGGCCGCCTTTCTCTTCTTTCTTCTTTGAGAAGCTGCAGTCTACAGCTTTTCACATCCGTTTCCTGGATGGCCGCCCGGTAAATGATGCCATCTCCTAAAGTTAGGCGCACTTCTTGTCCTACTTTTAGCCGGAGCACCCGCAGCAGGTGATGGCTTTCCCCGGGACCCAGCCAGGCCTGCTGGCCTTGTTTTTTGGTAGCTATAAAGTGATGCATCAGGCGCCTACCCGGTCTTTTTTCTTGCTCTGGGGCTTGTTGATATTGCGCTCGATAAACTCGATGATCTTCCCGGCCACGTTTACGGCCGTGGCTCGCTCTACCCCTTCCAGGCCGGGGGAGGAGTTCACCTCCAGGATCAAAGGCCCTCTTTTGCTTTGCAGGAGGTCTACGCCCGCTATGTTAAGGCCCAGGGCCTTGGCGGCATTCACGGCCGCCGTGCGTTCGGCGCGGTTTAGCTTAATGAGGGTGGCCGTACCGCCACGGTGAAGGTTGCTTC
>CAJXMS010000065.1 GCA_913056475.1 uncultured Bacteroidota bacterium | reverse complement strand
TGGCCAGTAGAAACTTGGCCGCGGCATCTATGGTGGTGATCTGGGTGGTGACCCCCAGGGCTACGACCATGATTAGGACCGTAATGAGACGCCCGGCACGCACGTAGTGGTTCTGGGCTTTTTGGGGCGTAGCGAAGCGATCGCGGGGACGGATGAACCGCTGGTAGAGGTCATTGGTGAGGTAACTACTGCCCCAGTTGAGCTGGGTGGAGAGGGTACTCATATAAGCCGAGAAAAAGCCCGCCAGGAGCAGTCCGCGTAAACCGGCCGGTAGGTGATCGCGCATGGCCATGATGAAGCCCTTGCGCGAATCTTCCAGCGGTAAGTCTGGGTAGAGGATGAGCGCCGCTAGCCCTACGATAATCCAGGGCCAGGGGCGCAGGCAGTAATGGGCTATTTGGAAAAAGAGGCTGGAGAGTACGGCGTCCTTTTCGCTGCGGGTGCTCATCATCCGCTGCGAAATGTAACCGCCGCCGCCCGGCTCGGCGCCTGGGTACCAGCTGGCCCACCACTGCACGCCCAGGTAGGAAAAAAAGGCGCCGGCCGAGAGCGCAAAGCTGCCGCCGGCTACATCGCCCCAGCCGCCCAGGCGCGGGAAAAACTGGAGCCGCCAGGCGGGCAGTTTTTCCTGCAGGCCGCTTAGCCCCCCCACTTCCGGCGCCTGCACCACCAGGATGGCCAGCAGGATGCTGCCTGTCATGGCGATGATAAACTGCACAAAATCGGTAATGGCGATGCCCAGTAGCCCCGCTACGGAGCTGTAAAGGGCTACCAGGGTCATGGCGCCCATGGTGGCCCAAAAGGCAGTGGCATAAGGAATGCTAAAAAACACCTCCAGGATGGAGATCAGGGCGGCATTCACCCAACCGATGATGATCACATTGAGAAAAAGCCCCAGGTACACGGCCTTAATGCCGCGCAGCCACCGCGCCACGGCGCCGCTGTAGCGCAGCTCCAAAAATTCCAGCTCCGTAATGATGCGGGCCCGCCGCCACAGCCGGGCAAAAAAGAAGGTGGTAAGCATCCCACCGATCACCATGTTCCACCAGAGCCAATTGCCCGAAATACCATGTTGGGCTATTTTTTCGGTGACCCACAGGGGCGTATCGGCCGCAAAGGTGGTGGCTACCATGCTTACCCCGGCCACGTACCAGGGCAAATTGCGCCCGCCCAGGAAAAAATCGGATAGGGAGCTGGCGCCCCGGTTGCGAAAGCGTAGCCCAATGATCACAAAGCCCGCCATGAGGCCCAGGAGAATGATCCAGTCGATGAGGCTTAGGTGGGTCATAGGGTGCTTTGCGAGCTATTTAGGGGAGGAGGCGCTTGAGGCCCCTTGCTGCGCATGTTTGAGTGCGGCCTGCCGGCCAAATGTGAGCCTGCCTGCGAGCTGATTATCATCCGAAAGCCGCTCCGATATCCCCAAAATAATAAAAGCCCAAAAAGGCCAGGCCAATGACGATGCGGTAGTAGCCAAAGTGCCGGAAGCCGTATTGCTGCACGATTTTGAGGAACACTTTCACGGCGCCCCAGGCGGAGAAAAAGGCCAAAACCAGCCCCAGGCCCATCAGTTGAAGCTGCCGGGTGGAAAAGTCTACCGGCGTTTGCAGCAGGTCGTAGCCGGTAGCGGCTATCATGGTAGGCACCGCCAGGAGGAAGGAAAACTCGGTAGCCTGTTTTTTATCGAGATGGTTGAAAACGCCCCCTACGATGGTGGCGCCGGCCCGGGAAGTGCCGGGGATCATAGCCAGGCACTGGATCAGGCCTATGTAGATGGCCTGCGGAAAAGGCAATTTTTCCAGCGAACTTACCCGGCTCTCCTGGGCCACCACCCGTTTGTCGATGGCGATAAGGATTATACCGCCTATGATCAATGAGGTAGCTACTACTACCGGGTTAAAAAGGTAGGCTTTAATAAAGTCATAGGCCAGCAACCCAATAACGGCGGTGGGGATAAAAGCCGCCAGCAGCCGGTAGTAAATGGCCAAGCCTTGCAGAAAACGACGCGCGTACAGCAGTACGATGGCCAGTATAGCGCCCAGCTGGATCCCTATCTCAAAGGTTTTGAGAAATTCCTCATCGCTTATGTCCATGAAACTGCTGGCCAGGATCATGTGGCCGGTGGAGGAAACCGGCAAAAACTCGGTAAGACCTTCTACGATAGCCAGGATAATAGCGTGGATCCATTCCATAGAGGGAAACTGGGCTTAAAGCCACTTTTTGAATTTAAAAAACCAGAGGGTAAATGCCGAGGAGATCACCATCAGCGTAAGGGCGGCGGGGTAGCCCCAGGATTGGTCCAGCTCCGGCATGTGCTGAAAGTTCATGCCGTACATGCTGGCGATGAGGGTAGGGGGCATAAAGATCACCGTAACCACGGTGAAGATCTTAATTACCCGGTTTTGCTCCATGTCTACCAGGCCCAGGAAAGTGTTCTGCAGGAATTCCAGCCGCTCAAAGTTGAAACTGGAATGATCGAGTAAGGAGCTTACGTCCTTGATCATGATGCGCATGTTCTCGTAATCTTCCTTCGGGAAAAGACGGCTTTTGAGGATGGCGCTCAGGATGCGTTGTTTTTCGACGATATTTTCCCGGATGGCGATGGTCGATTCCTGTAGGGCGGTAATGCGCAGGAGCACCTCGCGGTCCAGGTCGTTGTCTTCCACCATTTCCGCACTGATGCTGGTAATCTGATCGGTAATGTTCTCAATGAGGTCCGCGTCAAAGTCTATCCGGGTATCCAGCAGCACCAGATACACATCATCGCCATCTTCTGGCTTGGTGGTACGGAGCTTACGGTAAGTATCGCTAAAGGTCTTGTATTCCTGTTCCCGCTGGGTGATGAGCACCTTGTCTTTAAGGATGAAGGAGACGGGTTCATTGATGTAATTGCCGTCTTCTTTGCGCAGGAAGTTGAGGTTGATGCCAATTTCGGTTTCGGACTCCACGTATTTGGAGCTGCTCTCGATCTCCTCACTTTCCTGACGGGTAAAGAGCTCCACCGCAAAAGTTTTTTCGATGTGGCTTTTTTCTTCTTCGGTGGCCTTGAGGAGATCTACCCAGATGATGTCTTCCACCGCGGGGCTTTTGCCACTCTGGAGGCTTATGATGCCTTGGTTGCGGGTGAAGTAATTGATCATAGTGGGTTGCTTGGCCGGCAAAGGTAATATTTCACCGGTCATACCATGGGAAGCTGCTCGGAAAGGCGCCCGGTTAGGCCGGCAGCTTCCCTGCTTTTACCTTTGCTTCTATGGATGAAGAACAGCCTCCTTACTTAGCGCCTACCATCGCTTACGTGAAAGACCAGCTGGCCCAGGCAGAGGGAGGGCACGATTGGTACCACGTGGAGCGGGTTTGGCGGCTGGCGCGGCGTCTTGCGGCGGCGGAAGATACAGATCTAAGCGTGGTAGACCTGGGCGCCTTGCTGCACGACGTGGCTGATGCTAAGTTTCACCACGGTGATGAATCGATAGGGCCGCGCAAGGCACGCCAGTTTATGGAGCGGTTGGCTTTGGGCCCCGGGATAAGCGATCACGTAGTTAAGATCATTGAGCAGGTTTCCTTTCGAAAGTCCGGCGTGCATACGGAGCCTTTTTCCCGGGAGCTGGCGGTGGTACAGGACGCCGACCGGCTGGATGCCATGGGCGCCATCGGCATTGCCCGGGCCTTCAATTTCGGGGGCCATAAAGGCCGCCCCCTGCACGTGCCTCCGGAGGAACACTGGGAAAAGCCCCCTGCCGCTACCGTCCAGCATTTTTACGACAAGTTACTTTTGCTTAAGGAAGGCATGCATACCGAGCTAGGCCAGGCCCTGGCGGAAGAGAGACACCGCTTTATGCAAACTTTTCTGGCGCAGTTTTATGCCGAATGGCACGGGCGTCGCTAAGGCTGCTGCGCCGGTTTGAACAGCGCCTCACCGCGCCACCAGCACCGTAATTTTCCAGCCCTCTGGAAAGCGAAACAAGGTGATGTAGCGCGTACCCAGCATTTCCTTACCCCGGTAGAGCAAAAGTTGTACTTGGGCCATATCGGAGCCCGCGTCGTTCTGGATTATTTTCATGCGGTAGCTTTGCCCGTCTGCCGGTGTATTTCCGTAAAATCCGGGGTTGCGCTGAACGGCCGCTATCCAGGTCCCCAGATTTTCCTGGTGCAAGCTTTGACTGTTTTTGTCCCAATAAAAGGCGGTAAAGGATTCCGAAAAGCCCAGGCGCACGTTGCGTTCCACTCGTTCGTTATATACTCCGTCCAGGTAGGCTTCTTGCAGCACTTCGGCCACCGCCTGTTTGCCCTGGCCAAAAAGCGGCGTCATCAAGCCCAAAGTCAGGCCGGCCAAGAGCAGCTTCGAAGGGATAGTGTTCAACCGGCAGCAGGCGTTTCTCATGTTTAGAGCTCTTTTTCTATTTCTGCAATGAAGGACTGATAGTCTTTTCCATCGTTCCCGTTTGCCTGCGCTTTTTCCAAAGCTTTGCGCCCCCATTGGAGCGCTTTCTCGGGCGCACCGGTTTCGTAAAGTAGGCGGGCATAGGTATCCAGATAGGCGTGCTTGGGATTCAGCTCTACGGCGCGTTTCGCCCATTTCAGTGCCCGCTTAAGGTATTGCGGATCCTCTATTTCTTCGTAAAGGGTCCAGGCATAACTATTGAGCTGACGGGCTTCGTCCCAGTAGAATCTTTTAACCGGTCCCATACAGGCAACGGCATAGGCCTCCCAGTCTGAGGTCATTTCGGCCTCGCGCAGTTTCAGCCGGAAGCGCAGGCGGTCCTTGGGGCCCGGAAAAACTTCGGTGAGTAGGCGCTTTTTCTCTTTTTGGTAAGCGGGGAGGGCGTTGCTGTCTTTTTTTACTTTATACATTTCCCTTACGAGGGCGTAGTAGGCCACATCTTCCAGGTGTTTTTGCAAGCGGGGAGTGAGCTGCTGGTAGTTATTTGCCAGTTTTTGGTACACGGGGTGCTCGTGCGCTCGGAGGAGGTTGAGGATTATATTCTTGTTTTTCTCTTCAATCCATTCTTCTACCGAAAATTGCTCCATGTAGCGGCCAAAAAGCCCCTCTTCCAACTGCCCTGCATCGTTGAGCGTCAAAAAGTAATTTTCCATAAAGGCAGGGTCATCGAAGTGCTCTTCCCGGTGGGCGGTCAGGTAGGGTATCGTTTGCTCTTCGTTGAGGGCCATTTGACCTTTATCGATATAGGCTTGCCCTACTTGGGGAGCGCCTCGTTGAATTTGCAATAAGGTGCCCTCTTCGTCCAGGTACAGTAGGGTAGGGTAGGCCCTTATCTGATATTGCTGGGCCAACTCTTTGCCTTCTCCCTTTTCCATGTCAAAGCTTACACAAACGAAGTTTTCGTTGTAAAACTTGGCCACCTCTGGGAGGGTAAACATGTTGGCTGCCATCCACTTGCAAGGGCCACACCAGGTGGTGTAGCAATCCATAAAGATGGGTTTATTGGCTTCGGCGGCCCTTTCTTTGGCTTCGGCAAAGCTGATATCTTTAAACGCAATCTCCTGGGCGGCCAGCGGTCCCAGGGCGCAAAGGGCCAAAAGGGGGAACAAAAGCTTACGCATAACAAATTCGTTTACCGGCTAAGATAATTTTTTTACACCAGCAGAAGAAATGGCCATGGCCGTTTTTACTGCCCGGAAGCATTGCGGGGCCCTTTTTGGGCGCTGTCTTTCCCCTGGGGGGGCTTGCCTTTACGGCGGGAATTTTTACTTCTGGGTGGCCGGCCTTTGCCGGATTTACCGCGGGGAGGTTTCCCTTTTCCGCCGCTACGGCCGCTACCACCGCGGCCACCGCTGCGCCGGCGACCTTTGGAGCGGCCCGTGTCCCAGCGCGGGCCCTTGCCCAGTTCTTCTGGAGGCGCTTGTTTTTCCAGTTGCCGCTCGATCAGCTCTTCTATGCGGGCAAATTTGTACATCTCGTCTGGGCTCACGAAGGTGATGGCCAGCCCTTTGGTAGCCGCCCGGGCCGTTCGCCCGATCCGGTGTACGTAGTCTTCTGCATCCCCGGGCACGTCGTAATTGATCACCAGGTTGATGTCCTTAATGTCTATGCCGCGGCTCAGCACGTCGGTGGCTACCACGATGCGGGTTTTCCGGGCTTTAAAACTCAAGAGTACTTTTTGGCGCTCTTCCTGCTCGTAGTCGCTGCTCATGGCCTGTACATTGTACTTCTTCCGTTCCAGGAAGCGGCTCAGCTGGCTTACCTTACGTTTGGTCGAGCAAAAGATCAGGATGCTGTCGTAATCAGGGTGCTTGTCCAGGATATGGCGCACCAGGGGGTCTTTTTGTTCTTCAAAGGCCAGGAACACTTCCTGGGTAACGCCCTCGGCCGGCTTGCTCATGGCCAGGTTGATCTCCGCCGGATCGTGGAGAATTTCCTTGGCCAGCTTGCGGATTTTGGGGGCCATGGTGGCGCTAAACATAAGGCTCTGCCGCTTCTTGGGCAGCTTGCCGATGATCTGGATTATGTCGTCGTAAAAACCAATGTCAAGCATCCGGTCGGCCTCATCGAGGATCAGGTGCTCCAGCTTCGAAAAGTCCACGTAGCCGTTGGCAATGTGCGATTTGAGCCGTCCCGGCGTAGCGATAATAATATCGCTGCCCTGGCTTAGGGCGCGGCGTTCCCTTTCCCACTCCGGGCCCGTACCGCCGCCGTACACGGCGTAGCAGGTGGCGTCCGTGAAATAGGCCAGTCCCTGGATGAGCTGGTCTATCTGGATGGCCAGCTCCCGGGTGGGGCAGAGGATGAGGGTATTGATACCCTGATCAGGCTTTTCCGCTATTTTATGGAGAATGGGGAGGGTAAAGGCGGCGGTTTTGCCGGTGCCTGTTTGGGCGCAGCCTATCAGGTCTTTTTGATCCAGGATTTGGGGGATGGCCTGATCCTGGATGGGGGTGGCCTCTTCGTAGTTCATGTAACCAATGGCTTCTAGTAAGCGCTCGTTTAGGCCAAATTCTGTAAACTTCATTTATGCTATTTGCTTGGTATTTTTAGGGTCTTTCTTTTGGATAAGGCTGCAAGGTCTGTAGAATTAATGGGCTCCCCAAACCACGCCCCCTTCGAGAAAGCTTCTCGCCCACAAAAATAGCATTCTTACTTTCGCTGTATGTTTTCCTGGCTCGCACATTTGGCCCAACGGGCCCGTACCCAGGCCTGGGCTCGCTGGCTCCTGAGCCGGGCGCTGGGGTGGTTCATCCCCTTTAACGGGCCTCATCGCTTTCGAGTGGTGCGGGTAGAGGCGCATGCCCTCACCCTTAAGTTGCCTTATCGCCGAGCCAACCGGAATCACCTTAAAGGGCTGCATGCCTGTGCGTTAATTACCCTGGCGGAGCTCACCTCCGGGGCTTGTTTGCTCCTGCAGGTGGACCCCCGGCGCTATCGCATTATCCTCCAAAAGCTGCAGGCCAACTTTCACTATCAGGCCCGCCGGGCCGCTTACGCCCGCTTTGAAGCCCCGCCCCAATGGGTGCAGGATCAGATCGTAACCCCGCTGGGAGAACAGCAAAAAGTAAGCGTCCCCTGTACCGTGGAGCTCCACGATGAAGCCGGTCACCACCTGGCTACGGCGCAGGTGCACTGGCAGTTTAAGGCCTGGCAAAGCGTCCAAACCCGCTGATATGAATTTCCTCTACCTTGCCGATTTACTGGGTACGCTGGTATTCGCCATATCCGGCGCTCTGGCCGTTAAGGATGACGAGGTGGACTGGCTCGGCGCGGGATTTACCGGCTTTGTCACTGCCATCGGGGGCGGCACTTTGCGAGATGTGCTGCTCAATAGCTATCCCCTGGCCTGGATCCAGGACCCCAACCTCCTACTGGTTATTCTCTTGGGGCTCACCCTTGCATTTGCCTTTTACAATACCCTCGAGCGTCTCCACAAAACCCTCTTGCTCTTTGATTCTCTGGGCATTGCCTTCTTCACCATTTTAGGCTTACAAAAGGCGCTCAGCCTCGGCGTAAGGCCCGAAATAGCGGCCATGATGGGTATGTTTTCGGCGGTGATGGGGGGCGTGATTCGCGATACCCTCACCAATAATCTACCCGTTATTTTCCGCAAAGAGCTCTACGCCAGTCCTTGTCTGGTAGGGGCGGGCCTCTATATTTTGCTCGCTTACTTCCGGATTCCCCCCGATCTGAACATCGTTATAGGGGTGGTCTTCATCGTGGTTTTTCGTCTTCTCAGCATTCGTTTCGGCTGGTCGCTGCCGCGCTTCCGCCGCAGGGAGTAGGGGAGGCCTGCCGGCCAAAGGAGCCCTCCCCCCGCTAGCCCCTTTTCTGCTCTAAGGATCTCTGAGCTTACGGTAAGCCTTTTCGGTGGGTAGTGGACGTGTCAAATAGGGGGGGTAGAGCTATGCAAATGGTAAAAATATAGATAGTACCCATTTTTTAACAGGGGTGGAAAAATAAATTAGGTTTATATTTTCGATTTACCCCGTAAAAAAGATAGCTTTGTGCCCAAATAATACTATTATGCCTCAAATTAGATTTAAAGCATTAGAAACGGCGGCGCAGCGCCACCCGGTAGACTTTGCTTCCGAGCACGGCCGGGTATCCGAAATCTTCGGGATCAATACCTTCAACCGGGCCTCTATGCGTGAGTACATGACCCCCGAGGCCTTTAAGAGCGTGATTAGCGCCATGGACAAGGGCACGAAAATAGACCGCCGCATGGCCGATCAGGTGGCCGCCGGTATGAAATCCTGGGCCATTTCCCGCGGGGCTACCCACTATACCCACTGGTTTCAGCCCCTAACGGGCGCCACCGCCGAAAAGCACGACTCCTTTTTTGAACCCACGGCGGATGGGAGTGCCATCGAAAAATTTACGGGTGATCTCCTCGTGCAGCAAGAACCAGATGCTTCCAGCTTTCCCAGCGGTGGGATCCGCAACACCTTCGAGGCCCGGGGCTATACGGCCTGGGACCCTACCAGTCCGGCCTTCATCATGGGCCGCACCCTTTGCATTCCCACCATCTTTGTAAGCTACACCGGGGAGGCCCTGGACTACAAAACACCGCTCCTCCGGGCCCTCCAATCTGTGGACCAAGCCGCTACGGAGGTTTGCCAGTACTTCGATAAAAACGTGCGCAAAGTAACGGCCACCCTGGGCTGGGAACAAGAATACTTTCTGGTAGACAAAGCCTTCTACAGTGCCCGCCCAGACCTCTCTACGGCCAATAGAACCCTGCTGGGCCACGCCCCGGCCAAGGATCAGCAGCTGGACGACCACTATTTTGGCTCCATCCCCGAACGGGTGCGCCATTTTATGCGCGAACTGGAAGAGGAGTCCTATAAACTGGGTATTCCCGTTAAAACCCGGCACAACGAAGTAGCCCCCAGTCAATTCGAGCTGGCGCCGCTCTTTGAGGAAGCCAACGTATCGGTAGATCATAACTCCCTGATGATGGACCTCATCGACCGGGTAGCTCGTCGCCATCACCTTAAGGCCCTCTTGCACGAAAAGCCCTTTGCCCGGATTAATGGCAGCGGTAAGCACAACAACTGGTCGTTGCTGACCGATACGGGTGTGAACCTGCTTTCACCCGGCAAAACACCCAAAAG
>CAJXMS010000064.1 GCA_913056475.1 uncultured Bacteroidota bacterium | reverse complement strand
AGTGGGCGTCCATCAATTGGTAGTGGAGCAGCTCCTGACGCAGGGCAGACTGCGGCGCTGCCAGGGCCCTCCCGGGCAAATGAAGGAGCAGGGAATCTGCTCCGGCCAGATCCTTAAGAGGCCCTGTCCAGGTCGTGTGGCCCTCCAAAACGGGGCCCGGGCCCTGCCAATCCAGACGGTGACGGGCCTTCCAGGCTGGGGTTCCCTGTGCCTGGAGCAGGCCCACACTCGTAAAGAGGGCGGCCAGCAAGACCGAAAAGAAAAGAAAGCCCGGGCTGCGCATAGCCCGCAAAGATAAGCGGGGCGTGGGCCCAGCGATAGAAACACCCTCAAGGGATTTAAAGTAAGGCCCGGCGCTTATTTTTCGGGCAGGTAAATTTGCAGTTGCCCGATGGAAAGACTATCAAGGTGCCCCATCATTTGCTCCTTTTCATCTATTAAATGGAGATGGAGAAATGAATCGTGATGGGTAAAAATGCCCTGGTGCTTACGGGAAAAAAAACCAGCTATTTGCACCCGCTGGGAAGGTAAGCGATAATTTACCTGCCCGGCATGCGCTTCCCGGGGATTGCTTACCGTGGCGTCGGGGGCCAGATTTTGGGCGTGGATAAAAGCCTCCCTGACCTGACCTTCCAGGCGTAATGGGAAGGGCTTTTGAACAGCGCCCATGCGTTTATCTACCCAGCTTTCTAATTGCCCCAGGCTTTTTACGCTGTCGGGTAGGCTTGTTTTTTTCCATTCGCTTTGCCAACCGTACACCAAGAAGGGCGCCCACACCTGATCGGGGTCCGTGGCTACCTGAAGGCTGCTATCTGCCCTTACGGTAGACCAATAAGTGGTGCCATCCAACACGAGCAGTTCCCCGCGCAAGCGCGGTCCCGGACCCAGGGCGTAAAGACCTTTACGCGGTTTGAGGGTATCGAGTTTTACCACATCGCTCAGCATGCCCTTCCACATGACGTCCTTCATGGCCCCGGCCGTTTTTACGGCAGGCGCGGTAGGGAGGGCTTGGCTGTTTTTTGCGGCCGGAGCGCTTGGATTATGACAGGCTCCGAAGGCCAGAACGCATAAAAGAGAAATAATGCTTGAGCGTAAGAACATACAACATTTTATTGGCCGGTAAAGGTAAGCAGGAGAGCGGCGCCAAAAAGCGGCTCTCACTGCCCAGTCCATTCTTACCGCTAGCGGATCAGGGCGTGGCGGTACCTGGAGCCTTTAGGCGGAAGGCGGTAGAAACCAGTAAGGCGCAAAAAAACAAAACTTAAACGTTTCCGCTCGACCCCCGTCTGGCTGGGACCGAGACCGTCTCCTTCTTTTGCTGGGTGGAGGGCAAGAGGAGGGGGATACGATCCGCGCCTTGTTCCGTTTTACGGGAGGAATAGATGCGGCTGGTCATCGCCAACCAAAAAAGGGAAAAGACCATGATTTTGCTCAGTGATCAATTTGGCGCCGGAGGCTACTTTTGGCCCCGTAAATCACATTTGGCCGCCAGGCCCCCTAAAACCCTCCATGTATGCCCTCCTATGTGTCCGCTGATGAAGCGCTGAAAGAAGTGAAATCCGGTGATCGCGTATATGTCCACTCCGTGGCTATGGCACCGGCGCCCCTTACGGAAGCCCTGGCCAAACGGCACGAAGAGCTGCGCGATGTGGAAGTGGTGCACCTGCACACCGAAGGCCCCGCGCCGTATGCCGAGCCCAATCTGCGGGCGTCGTTTCATGTCAATTCGCTCTTTATAGGGGCCAACGTACGGCATACGCTCAAGGAGGGGAATGGCTCCTACACCCCGGTTTTTTTAAGTGAAGTACCAATCCTATTTAGGGAAGGAGTGCTGCCCCTGGATGTGGCTTTGCTGCAGGTATCGGCGCCGGATAAGCACGGGTTTTGTTCGCTGGGTACCAGCGTAGATGCCTCGCTGGCGGCGGCGCAGGTGGCGAAAAAACGCATTGCCCTGGTCAATCCGCAGGTGCCTCGTACCCACGGCGATGGGCGCCTGCACGTGAGCGATTTTGATAAGCTGGTGTACGAAGAGGGGCCCCTGCCTACCCATCATTTCCCCTTGCCCGGGGAAACGGAAATGGCCATAGGCCAGCACGTGGCTTCCCTGGTGGAGGATGGTAGCTGCCTGCAGATGGGCATCGGCGCCATTCCCGATGCCGCCCTTAAACAAATGACCCACCTCAAAGACTTGGGCGTGCACACCGAAATGTTTTCCGATGGCGTGCTGGACCTGGTGGAAAAGGGAGTGATCAATGGGCGCCGCAAGCGCACCCACCCGGGTAAAGTGATCTCGGGCTTTGTGATGGGCAGCCAGCGCCTTTACGATTTTATAGATGACAATCCGCAGGTTAACCTGCTGGATATTGCCTACGTAAACGATACCAAGGTGATCCGCAAAAACGACCGCGTGGTGAGCATCAATTCGGCCATCGAGATAGACCTTACCGGCCAGGTATGTGCCGATAGCATCGGTACCCGCATGTACAGTGGCGTAGGGGGGCAGATGGACTTTATCCGGGGCGCTACCCTCTCGCCGGGGGGCAAGGCTATCCTGGCCTTGCCCAGCACCACCCGCCGCGGCGAAAGCCGCATTGTACCCTTTCTGAAGCCCGGTGCTGGGGTGGTGACCACCCGCGCCCATGTACACCACGTGGTAACCGAATACGGCGTAGCCGATCTTTACGGGAAAACCCTGCGCCAGCGAGCGGAGGCCCTGGCGGCCATCGCCCACCCGGAGCACCGCGAGGACATGCTCCGCGCGTATCGCCGGGGCGTAAGTTAAGGGGGCCTGAGAAGACCGTAGCCCCGCACTACTCGCGTTCTTAGCGCTTGTAAAAGGGAAGTTTCACGATTTTCGCCGGCACTTGTTTTTTGCGGATTTCCACGAAAATCTCGGTCCCCGGTTTGGTGTACCCCTTTTGGGCGTAGCCCAGGCCTATGGGCTTATTCAGCGTGGGCGATTGGGTGCCACTGGTCACTTCGCCGATGGCATTTCCTTCCTCATTCAGGAGTCGGTAGCCCTGGCGGGGAATGCCACGATCGGTTAGCTCAAAGCCCACCAGGCGTCGCTGCACGCCTTCTTCCTTTTGACGGGCAAAAATATCCCGCCCCAGAAAATCGCCTTTTTCCAGCTTAGTAATCCAGCCCAGGCGGGCTTCGATGGGGGAGGTACGGTGGTCTATATCGTTGCCGTACAGGCAGAGGCCTGCTTCCAGGCGCAATGTATCGCGGGCGCCCAGGCCTACCGGGCGCAGTCCCTCGGGGGCGCCGGCCTCTAGTACGGCTTCCCATACCGCCGGCGCATCCTGGGAGGGTACATAGAGCTCAAATCCCGCCTCGCCGGTATAGCCGGTAGCGGAAATGATCAGTTCGGGACTCCCCCCCAGGGCGCCCCGGGTAAAAGTGTAGAAGGGTACTTCAGCCAGATTTACCTCGGTAAGTTTTTGGAGTACAGCCGCTGCTTTGGGGCCTTGAACAGCCAGCAGGCACCAGTCGTCACTCTCATCGTGCAGAAAGGCTCCTTCTGGGCGGTGCGCCTCCAGCCAGTTAAAATCTTTTTCCAGATTGGCCGCATTAACCACCAGGAAGTACTCGTTTTCCGCCAGTTGGTAAATAAGCAGGTCATCCACAATGCCACCCTCAGGTGTGGGCATGCAGGTGTATTGAATTTTCCCGGGCTGCAGGCGGCTTACGTCATTGGTGGTCACCTTTTGTAAGAAAGGCAGCGCTTGCTGGCCCGTTACGCGGAATTCTCCCATGTGGCTTACGTCAAACATGCCTACTTTTTCCCGCACCAGCTGGTGCTCTATTTTAAGGCCATCGTATTGGATGGGCATGTTAAATCCAGCGAAGGGGGCCATTTTGGCTTTCCATTCCAGGTGTTTATTTTCCAGGGGGATACTTTTCTTGAAGGTTTGTTTATGAGAATTAAAGAGAAGGGCTAGCCCGTATCAACGAGCTGGTGGCCTGGCGGCCAAAGGAGAGCTGACCCGGCTAGATGCGCTTAGCCATGTATTTGTTCACTGCTACCGAGCGACTGGATAACCTCGGCTTCGAAGGCAAGAAGAGCCTCCCATTTGCGGTCTACCTCCTCGCGCGGCCCGTACTGCCGGGCCAGGCGTAGAAAAAGGGTGTAATGATTGGCTTCACTGGCCATCAGTCGGGCGTAAAATTGGGCCAGTTCCGGATCGGATAAGCGCTCGCTCAAGAGCTTGAAACGTTCACAGCTGCGGGCCTCGATGAGGCCGGCGATAAGGAGTCGATGGATAAGCCGCTCCTGCCGGTCGCTAGTTTTGGGAAAAAACTGGTTGATTTGGGCCACGTAGTGATCTTTTCGCTCGCGGCCCAGGACCAGGCCCCGGCTAAGGATGCGTTCGTGTACCATTTCAAAGTGGCTCATTTCTTCACGAGCCAGGGCGGCCATTTCTTTGACCAGTTCACTATATTCAGGGTAGGTCACCAGCAAAGAAATGGCGGTAGAAGCCGCTTTTTGCTCACAGAAAGCATGATCGGTGAGGATCTCGTCGAGGTTTTTTTCGGCTATGTTCACCCAGCGGGGGTCGGTGGGCAGCTTGAGTTTGAGCATAGGAGAACGGGTTTTAGCGGAGCAGGGCGTATTTTGAGCTAGGCAAAACTAACCAATAGCTGGGTTTCCGGCGCGCTTATCCACCTGCCCGGCAAAAGGCCTTGGCAACCTTCTGAGAGGCCATGGGATAGCCCCGGAAGGGGGTCAATCCTGAAATAGCTTAGCTCGGTAAAAGCGCAAAATTGCCCGGGGATCTTTTCCCTGCCGCCACATACGAAAAGCTTTCAGGTTGGCCCGGTTTACTTTCCAGTAACCATTGCCCTGGTATTTGCGGTCGGTGGTAAGCACGTGACGGTGCATGACGGTAAAAGCTTTTGGGCCAAACTGGTGGTGTAAGCGGCGCAGCAGGTCGTACTCTTCCATGATCACGTATTGCTCATCAAATCCGGCCAGCGCTTCCCAGGTGGAGCGCCGGATAAAAAAGGTTTGGTCTCCTCCGCTGCACCACAGCAGGTTGAGGTGGGAAAAGAGCGCATTGATCATCAAGGCGGGCCGCCGGCTGGCAAACCACATGGCGTAGCGGCCGGCCAGCTTGCCATGCAAGCATTTATGGCTAATGTCCCGGTAAAAAGAAGCCGGAGGCACTATGTCGGCGTGAACAAAGTAGAAGACATCGCCCCGTGCCTTGGCGGCGCCGCGGTTCATTTGGCCGGCACGGCCAGGCGGGCCTTCTACTATCTTAGCCCCATAGGCCCGGGCAAGGGCGGGGGTAGCATCCGCACTACCTCCATCGCTGACGATGATCTCTGCCCGTCCCGGATGATGCCACCGCAAAAAACGGATCAATCGTGGAAGATAATTTTCTTCGTTCAGGGTGGGGATGATGATAGAAAGCTGCAATACCTTTATTTAAACGCTTAATTTCGGCCTCCGCTTTGGCAAAGATGCCCCGCCTAATGAAAAAACACGTTCTTAAGCTCTTATTTTTTAGTGGTCTTTTTGGGGGGGTGCTCTTTCCGGCAGGCGCTCAAATAGACAGTACCGAGAAGGCGGAGTGGCGTTTATTTCCCATCGCCTATGCCAATCCCCAGAGTGGCTTCGGCCTGGGGCTTGGCGGGCTCACTACTTTTTTCTGGGGGCAAGATACCACGCTCCGGCCCTCTTTGCTGCAGAGCACGGGGAGTTATACCACCAAAAACCAGCTCTTAACTTACCTGGGCTGGGATATCTTTACCGGGCCCCAGCCCTACTATTTCACCGGGGAGGCCGGATATTACCATTATAGTTATCGTTTTCATGGGCTGGGCAATTTTACGGAGTACGCCGATTATGAAATTTTTCAGTACCACCTTATTCGTTTTTGGTCCAGCTATTTACGGCGCTTAGGGGATAGGCCTCAATATTTAGGCCTGCGCTGGAATTTTGACCATTGGTACCGGCTCCAGTTGGCCGAAGGGGGTAAGCTGGCGCGAGGAGAGCTGCCTGGTACGCAGGGAGCCACTACCTCCTCTTTAGGTTTGCTTTACCAGTGGGATACACGGGAGCCGGTGTACTTTCCTACCGGGGGGCATTTTTTACGAGTGGCGCTGCTTCATCAAGGCCCTTACACGGGCGCCAGTTATGAGAATAGCCGCGTAGCCCTCCAGTTTAATTATTTCCAGGAGCTGCCCTGGGGGGGCATCTTAGCGGGCCAGTGGCAAAGTCTTCACATCGGTGGCCCCCGGGTGGCTTATTTTGATCTGGGCCTGATCGGGGGGCGCCGCACCTTGCGGGGCTACTACTACGGGCGGTTTCGGGGGCGGCATTTACAGTCTTACCGGCTGGCTTACCGGCAGCCCCTTTTTAATCGCTGGGCCGCCGTATTATTTGGCGGTGCCGGGCGGGCCACTGAGACTTGGCAAGCATTATGGCCGGCGCGCTTTCATACCGCGGGGGGCTTGGGTATTCGGTTTCGTCCCATCCTAAGCAGCAGCTTGCATATTCGCTTTGACCTGGCCTGGGGGGATGGTCCCATGCAGCTCTATTTTGGGATAGGGGAAGCTTTTTAGCCATTAAACCCGGTTGGGGGCATTTAGCTGGCCGCGCTTCCCCGTGGTGTGGCTTCCTTTAAAGAATGCGGCTAGTGCTCGAAGCCTTTTGGTAGCCAGGCTGGCCCGGCGCTTCCAGGTGGGGGCTTATCGGGCATCCAGCAGGAAAATGGCGGGGCGTTTTTCCAGATCCGGGACATGATGCTTCCACCAGGCCAATGGAGCCGTTTTGATCAGTTCCGTTTTCAGGGTGAGGTCCGCGGCTATGCACAGGCGGGTGTCCTCGTGGCAGGTTTTTAGGATTTCGCTTAGGAGCTTTTGGTTGCGGTAGGGCGTTTCCATAAAAATTTGGGTTTGCCCGGTTTTCCGGCTTTGTTTTTCCAGCCATTTGAGCTGCTTGCTGCGCGCTTGCTTGTCTATGGGGAGGTAGCCATTAAAGGCAAAGTCCTGGCCGTTCATCCCACTGGCCATTAAGGCCAGGAGGATGGAGCTGGGGCCGGTGATGGGCACCACCTGTATTTGCTTTTGATGCGCCAGATCAATGATATCCGCCCCTGGATCAGCGATGCCCGGGGCCCCCGCCTCGCTCAGCAGAGCCGTGTTTTTCCCCTGGAGGCAGGGGTTTAAGAAGTGTACATATTCACTCGGTTCGGTATACTTATTCAGCAAAAAAATCGCGAGTTGGCCCTGGCTTTTGGAAGGCTTTACCCGCTTAATAAAAGCCCGCGCCGATTTTTCATTTTCCACGATGTAATGATCGGCCAGGTCCAGTACTTTTTTGGTGGCCATGGGCAGCACCTCTAGCGGTTCTACCGGGCCCAGGAGGGTAGGGACCAGGTATAGTTTTCCGTAGTCGGCCGTTTCTGGCTTATTATCCATCGCTGTATTTTTTAGCGATCTCGGTAGTGGCCTCATCTACCAGCTTATAAACGTTTTCAAAGCCCTCTTCTCCCCCGAAGTAGGGATCAGGCACTGCCATGGCCTCTCCCCCGGGAAGTTCTTCTAGGAGGAGTTTCACTTTTTCCCGGTCTTCCTGCCGCCGTGCCTGGGCCATAACCTCCTCATAATTATCATGGTCCATCACATAAATTTGGTCAAAGCGGTCAAAATCTTCCGGCCCAAACTGCCGGCCACGCAGCGTAGCCAGGTCTATTCCGTGGCGGCGGGCCGTCTTAATCATCCGCACATCCGGAGCTTCCTCTACATGATAGCCGGCGGTACCGGCGCTATCTACGGTTACTTTTTGCGGATCTACTTTGCTGCGTAGGAGGCCTTCGGCCAAAGGAGACCTGCATATATTCCCCAGACAAACCATTAAGATGCGCATCGCGATAGAGTTTCGTTATTCAGCGGGTAAAAGTAGCAATCTGGATGGAGGCAAGCGCCTCTCCAGGGGGTTCAGGGATTTATTTTTTTGGGAAAGTGAAGGGTAAAGGTAGTGCCTTGATTTGGCTTACTGTTTACGGAGATATGCCCACCCATCGCTCTCATTTGGCCCTGGGCCAAATAAAGCCCCAGTCCCTTGCTCTCGGGATGGTCGTGAAAGGACTGGTGTATCTGGAAAAGTTTTTGACCATGCTTATCCAGGTCAATGCCTAAGCCATTATCCTGCACCAAAAGCCGAATTTCTTCCCCGTCTTCCTGAGCCATAAGTTCGATGTGGGGCGGGCGCTGCGGATGCCGGTAGCGAAGGGCATTAGAGATCAGGTTATGTATGACGCTCTCCAGGTAAGCTGGCGAAGCGTGCACCCGCAACCGGTTCGGAATGGTCGTTTCGATTCGGGCTTGAAGGTTGGCTTTTTGATGAGCAAATTGCGGGATCACTTCCTGTACCGCTTCGGCCAGGGCCAGGTTTTCGGTGCTTAAGGGATCGCCCTCGGGCAAGTGAAGGATGTCGCCCAGTTTTTGAAGGGCATCCATAAGGAGCTGAGCGGTGTCCCGTAAATTTATTTCCATTTCGCGGCGGCTTTCGCCGGTCTGATGATAGGGAAGTTCTTCTGCCAGTCCCATGATATTGGCACAGTGCGCCCGAAAATTGTGAGAAATAATATGAGCAAAGTTTTCCAGGCGCTCACTTTGCCGGCGGCTCTTCTCCAGGGAATTTTGCAGTTGTTGCCAGTTTTTACGGCGCTGGGTAATGTTATTTTCTACCGCGATATAATGGCTAAGCTTGCCTTCCTCGTTATGAATAGGAGTTACATAACTTTCAATCCAGTAGGGGGTTCCATCTTTATGATAATTGACTGATTCATGATAGAAGGGGGTACCTGCGCGTAATTTTTCCTGTAGGGTGGCCTTTTCGCTTTCTTGCTTTTCGCGGTGTAGTAGTTCAGTGGGCGTATAGCCACGGGCTTCCTGGAGTGTGTAGCCACTGAATTGAGTAAAACTGGGGTTTACCCATTCGATGCGCTGCGCCGCATCGGTTATAATCACGGCATTGGTAGTTTTATCTGCCACAAGCGCCAGGAGGCTTTCCCTTTCTTGCTGCTCTCGGCTTATCGGCATTTTACGTACCAGCAGGTGGGCTTGAATTTGGCCCTCGGAATCATAAATGAAGCGGCCATTGGCCTCTACCCATACGTGGTGCCCCTCTTTATGAAGGGCCCGAAAATGCGAGCGGTGGGAGCTACCTAAATCTTCCAGGGCATTGTGAAAAACGCCGTCTACCAATTCTTTATCTTCCGGATGGATAAAGTCGAGGTTGTGCTGATGGACCACTTCCTCCGCCGTGTAGCCCAAGAGTGACTGAATATTGGGAGAGACATATTCGTACTGTCCTTCCCCACTTAAGACGATAAATACATCGCTAGCATTCTCTACGTAGTGCTGAAAGCGCATCTGCACCTTTTGGAGGGCTTGATTGGATTTTTCAATGGGGGAAAGGTCTAGTATGTGGTGCCAGGCTACCGAGCGCCCCGAGGGAAGGGTAGCGCTAAACCCGGATAGTACCACATTGATGCGGTTTTGGTCTTTACGAATGAGCTCCTTTTGATAAGGGCCATACGAACCCTTTTCTTTCATAACCGCACGGTTTTCCTGGTC
>CAJXMS010000063.1 GCA_913056475.1 uncultured Bacteroidota bacterium | reverse complement strand
GCCTCCGCCAGAGCCGCCACCACCGGAGCCACCTCCGCCACTACCGCCCCCACCGGAGCCTCCGCTAGAGTTGCTACAGTCCACGCCGTAGCCGGTCACCACGATGTCTACGTAGCCATTTTCGTTGAGGTTCGAGCTTAGGGTAAAGTCATTGCCATCAATGGAGATGCTGGCCGTATTGGGCGATATGCTGCCTTCATTGTGCGCATAAAGCGTGAGGTAGTTATAGCCATTGCCGGCAAAGCTGTGCTGCATGGTGTAGCTGCTACTGGGCCCGTCCAGTTCGTGGCGGTTCAGGATGGTTTCTTCCCCACCGCTCTCGCGGTTTACGATCAGGGAAATAATGTCGCCATCGATGGTGCCGTGGTCCCACACCTCTATATCCACATTGCGGTTGGCAATCTCCACGCAGCCCAGGTATTTATTGGGCCGCCCGTTGGTAGATGGAGGAGCGATGGGGGTTTCATTGACGGGTACGGGAGGCTCTTCATCTTCCTCTTCAAAACAGGCCGTGCTCAGCCCGCTTATCATGATAATAAGTACCCCGTTGCGTAGCAATCGGATGGTTTTCATAGTAATTGGTTTTAATGTAGTTAATGCCGCATAGGTATTTTAAAATACTGGCTCCCAGGCTAAGCATGTCATAAAAAGCAGGTTTACTGTCACGAACGGAGCCCGTTGGTGGGGCCTGGCGGCCAAAGGAATCCTGCCCGGTGAGCGGCTCCTTCGCCTTAATCTTTTACGCAGCGACAGGAGAGTTTCTTTCTTTTACTGGGTCCATCTCGATATAAGGATCTTTCATCAAATAATAGCCGCCTAAACCAGGCCCTGGTACTTGATATTTGAGTGGCGGTCCAAAATTCAGCCTGGTAACCTAATCCCAAAAAACGACCATCCCCAATACCGGTAGTGCCGCCCGGTAGGGCGGAGAATCCTGAACTATTATTGGCTCCTGTATTGGGATTTTCCCAAAGGATAGTAGCTTTTAACTTTCCTCCGGCCACGCTAGCACCTCCTAAATGATCGGACATTCGGGTCCATTCATCGTCTGTGGGTAAATGCCATCCACTCGGGCAGGCCGTAAGGGCAGTTTGCCAATCATACATACGGCCATAGGTATCACAGTTTGCTGGGTCATTATCGTAACAATCACTGTTTCCCACATGGTAGTTTAAATTTTCGGCAAACCAGCATTGATCCCCAATCTGAACGATCTCGTAGCTCTGTCCATCTCTGGGATCGGTAAAAACACTGCCTGTACAGGTGCTGGTGCTGCCGCCACCGGAGCCACCTCCACCGGAGCCACCACCGCCCGTTCCGCCCCCGCCCCCGCCGGAGCCTCCGCTGGAGTTGCTACAGTCTACCCCGTAGCCGGTCACCACGATGTCTACGTAGCCATTTTCGTTGAGGTTCGAGCTTAGGGTAAAGTCATTGCCATCGATGGAGATGCTGGCCGTATTGGGGGAAATACTTCCTTCATTGTGCGCATACAGCGTTAGGTAGTTATAGCCATTGCCGGCAAAGCTGTGCTGCATGGTGTAGCTGCTGCTGGGCCCGTCCAGCTCGTGGCGGTTCAGGATGGTTTCTTCCCCTCCGCTTTCGCGGTTTACGATCAGGGAAATAATGTCGCCATCGATGGTGCCGTGGTCCCACACCTCTATATCCACGTTTCGGTTGGCAATCTCCACGCAGCCCAGGTACTTATTGGGCCGCCCGTTGGTAGATGGAGGAGCGATGGGGGTTTCATTGACGGGTACGGGGTCGTTTTTTTCCTCTTTCTGACAAGCGCTCGGAAGCACCAGAATGAGGATCAGAAAAACAAGGAAGTATTGGGGAATTAGTCGTTTCATAAAGGAGGTCTTTTATTGGTTAGTCGTTACATTTTAACAGGTACTCCACTTCTATTTGTAGCGTTAGATTGGGGTCATCGTTATTTTCCAAAAGCCCCGCAAAGGAGCCTTTCATCACCTCCCCGCTTTCGTTGATCACTACCTGGGCATAGCTGGCCGGGTTATCCCCGGTATATTCACCGGAAGTATATAATTCTCCGTTATAAAATAGGTCGGCACAGTCAGTAGTAGTGTGATATTCTTCCCCATTAAAAACCCCGGTTTCGCCCATTGAATAACCAAAGAGACTGGCGCTAACGCTGGTTAGGCTGCCGCCGCTCTGACTGCCAAACATGGATAGATGACCCAGGCCCTCATCAAATGAACAGCGAACGTTGCTCATTTCGATGGCTGGTCCGCCGTTTATTTTGAGGATAACTTTCTCCACTATTTCTTCTTTCTGGCAAGCAGCCAACAGCAGCAGGGAGAAAACTAGTATAACGGCTTTTTTTGGTAAATCCAGGGGTTTCATGCTTTGAAGTTTTAATTCTGAATAATTTGAACAGGGGCTCCCAGCTTAGCTTTTTGCGTTTTTAAAAGAGCCATTGCCTCGCTTCACGAAGGGGAACATGGGCTTGCGTAGATTTTTAATTAGCTCTTTCTACCTCGTAGCCGATCTCGTTCATACAATCGTCGTATTCTTCGACCCGGACCCAATTGCGGGCAGTAGTTGTAGTGGCACAGTTATTTTTTAAGTATCTACACATAATCGTATAGTCCTCCCCTATCTCCAGATCCTCCAAATAATAGGTGCCGGAAGTGCCTCTGCGGGGCATCCAGTCGCAGTTAATCCCCACGTCAATGACGTCATCGTCATCAAACTGAAACGTTCCTATATTGGGCTCCTCCCAGGAATTTGTATAAAGTTTACCTTCGTAAACCCGTACCGTAAAGCTGGTATTTGGGCAATGAGCGGGGGCATATTCAAAACAGCCAATAAGAAGGTCATAATAGTCCGGATTAACAGGACCTCCCGCGCCGCCGCTTCCGCTACCGGAGCCGCCAGTGCCCCCTGAGCTGCCTCCAGCCCCGGAATTTCCGCCACTACCGCCGGCGTCTAAGCAATCGTTGCGGGTTTTTTCCCGTTTTCCGCAGTCGGCACAATCCGTTCCGCAGTCACAGATACTGAAGTCCGCATTGGGACCGCCATCATCACAGGCGCCATCATAGGCATATTGACAGGAATTGTCACAAGCTTCTTCGGAGCCCAGGCAGCCGCTGAGGAAAAAGGGGGTTACCAGGAGCATAAGGGGCATCAATGGGCTGAGCTGTCTTCTTGACTGTGGAGGGCTGTTGTGCTTTGCAAAGGACATTTTAAGATACTTTAATTTATTCGGCAATGGTAAGCGGAATCTCCTGGAGATCAGGTAATGAAGGCATGGATAACCACTTAGCTGGCATGAATAACCGCTGTGCCGCTCTTAAATAGACGGGCATGGGGGGGTGGTAGCGCTGCCGGCAGGCCGGGTAGGGTACCGCGCCAGGAGGAAAAAGCACCCAGGTAAGCCTGCTTTCTTATTTTTGTAATCGCTTCCCAATGAGCGGAAGTAGAGCAGCCCTTAAAAGCAGGAGCTGCCGGAACGAAAACACGGGATATACATGGCAGGACACAGTAAATGGGCCAACATAAAGCACCGCAAAGGGGCGCAGGACAAGAAGCGGGCAAAAATCTTTACCCGTCTGCTCAAGGAAATCCACATTGCCGTAAAAGAAGGCGGGGACGGCGATCCGGAAAATAACCCCCGCCTCCGGCTGGCCGTGCAGAACGCCAAGGGCGCTAACGTCCCCAAGGATACCATCGAAAGGGCCATTAAAAAGGCATCCGGGGCAGATGCCGAAGATTACTATGAGGTGAGCTTCGAGGGATATCTGCCCCACGGGGTGGCCGTTTTTATTGAAGCCAGTACAGACAATAACCAACGGACGGTGAGCAATGTCCGCTCCATATTCAACAAGGCGGGCGGTAGCTTGGGCACTAATGGTTCGCTGGAATTTATCTTTGATCGCAAGGGGGTGTTCACGCTCAGCCAGGAAAGCCTGGGGGAAGTGGACCGGGAAGAACTGGAACTGGAACTGATCGACGGGGGCGCCGAGGAAATAGATAAAGGAACGCAGGAGTGGACCGTGCTCACCGCCTTTGAAGATTTTGGTAAGATGCAGCACAAACTTGATGAGCTGGGCATTGAGGCCCAAAACTCGGAGCTACAGCGCTTCCCCAGCAGCTACGTGCGGCTCGAAACCGAAGAGGCCCAAAAGATATTACGTGCCATTGACCGGTTTGAAGACGACGACGACGTCAATCAGGTTTTTCACAATCTGGAAATCACCGAGGAGCTGGCCGCCGCTGAAGACGCCTAAGCCGCTTACCCTTCATCAGGAAGGACCTTTTACTTAAAAAGTTAGGCCGCTCTTTCTGCCGGTTTTTCCTTTGGCCGGCCGGCCAAATGTGCTCTACGTAAGGCCTGAGCCTTTTTCTAGCTAAACTTAAAGAAGGTCCGGTTAAAAGCTTTCTGGAGCCTCAGTTAGAGTGGCGGCCATTTCGTAAGAAAATAGAAACGCTTGTGTTATCCTTTTTTTCGGAGGGGTAAATTATCGCCACAAAACCCTACATTAGAGCTCCCTAAAACGCGGAATGATGAAAGGAGAACGAAAACCGGGGGCCACGGCGGTGTTTAGAGATCACCGAGGGGAAGCGGTAGCAGACCCAAAGCAATACGTACAGGCCTGGCTTAGGGCCCATCCGGGGGGAAGGGTTTATGTGGGCTGCGACTCCAAAGTACGGGGAAGCCGGGTCAAGTATTCTACGGCTATCTGCCTTTGGAATATTGGCAAAGGGGTGAAAGAGATCTACAAAAATGAAGTGGAAAAGCGCCCCCCTGACCGCTACACGCGCTTGTGGAGTGAGGTGACCCGCGCGGTAGAAGTGGCTGATCTGCTCAAAGGCCTCACCGAGATCACGGTGCATGTGGATATCAATAGCAATCCCCAGTATCGCTCCCATCAGCTTTACGATGCCAGCATTGGACTAATTACTTCCATGGGTTTTCAAGGAGCGGGCAAGCCTTTTTCCTGGGCAGCCAGCTGTGGGGCGCATAAGCACTGCCAGTAGATCTTAAGCAGCTTTCCCAAAAGTTTAGGAAAACCCGGTAGCCCGCGACTTATCTTACAATTAACTGAGGCTTAATGCCTTGCTTTTGGCATTGTGATTCAGATGGTTTACATTCGAAGGCCTATAACAGGGAGCGAATGTTTAAATTGGGAAAAAAAGGGAAAGGCAAAAAGGGCCTTTCTAACATTAATCGTCCCCCCGGGCGCAAACGGCGTTGCAAAAACCGCCGGGCTCGTTTTAAAGCCTTTAATTATCAGTTTGAAAAGGGAGAGCAAACATCTTCAGTAGCGCGCCAGCATGCGTAAGGCCTCGGCCACCTGCTCTGCACTGGGGATCATAGTGGCCTCCAGCGTGCTATTGAGCGGGATGGCGGGCATATTTTCGCTGCCCAGCACCTGAACGGGGGCGTCGAGCTCCTGAAAGGCCTTTTGCTGTATGCGGGCGGCAATGCTCTGAGCAAACCCATTGCCCTGGGGCTCTTCCGTTACTACCAGTACCTTGTGGTGAATGGCCACCCGCTGCAGGATAAGATCCTCATCGAGGGGGGCCAGGCTGCGTAGATCCAGGATTTCTACCGCCTCTTCGACCAGGGAAGCCGCTTCTTTGGTCCAGTATACGCCTCGCCCGTAGGTAACCACGAGTAAGGATCGGCCTTCTTTTACGGCGGTTTGCTCTGCCTCATAGGCAATACGCC
Organism: uncultured Bacteroidota bacterium; assembly: GCA_913056475.1. GTDB lineage: Bacteria > Bacteroidota > Bacteroidia > Flavobacteriales > Schleiferiaceae > CAJXMS01. The sequence goes on along the minus strand of CAJXMS010000063.1, from coordinate 4,004 downwards.
CTTTTCCCAGGGGTAGGATGTAATCACGGCTGGGTTCTACCGTTTGCGCATCTTCGGTACCCTTAATTTTACTCCAGTAAAGGCCTTTATGCTCCAGGAGCACCACGGGGTTGGGGTCGTAATAGGCGGCTTTCAGAAGGCCTTTGAGGTCGGCACCGGTACTGGGATAAGCCACCTTAATCCCCCGGATATTGGTAAGGATGCTTTCCACACTACTGGAGTGATAAGGACCACCGCTCCCGTAAGCGCCTATGGGTACCCGTATCACGGCATGAACGGGCCATTTGCCATTGCTTAGGTAATAGCTACGACTGGCTTCGGTAAAGAGCTGGTTTAAGCCCGGCCAGATGTAGTCTGCAAATTGGACTTCTACGATGGGTTTAAGCCCGGCAGCGCTCATCCCTACCGTACTGCCTATGATGAAGGCCTCCTGGATAGGGGTGTTGAAAACCCGGTCGTCGCCAAATTGCTGGGCCAGCGTGGCGGCCTCGCGGAACACCCCGCCCAGGCGGCCGCCTACGTCTTGCCCATACAGTAAGGCTTCCGGATGATCTTCCAGGATTTCGCGGATGGCAAAAAGAGCGGCATCCACCATCACTGTTTTTTCTTTATCGGCGGGGGTCCTTTCCCCCTTTTCCTCGCTTACTTCGGTGGGGGCCAGGTCGTGTTTATAGAGGTCTTCGGGCTTGGGGTCCTCCTGGGCGGTGGCCCTTTCGAAATCTTGGGCTACCCGTGCCTGGGCTTTTTCCCATACCTGCTCCAGTTGCTCCTGGCTAAAGTCGTTTTGCCGGAGCAACGCCTGCATTTTGGGGAAAGGGTCTCGCTGATGGTGTTCCTCCAGGTCATCCCGGTACCATTCCATCCGTACCCCACTGGTATGATGGCCCAGGAGCGGCACGCGGGCGTGCACCAGGAAGGGACGGCGCTCCTCGCGAACGATGGCCATGACCTCCTGTAGCGTTTGGTAGCTCTCCTCAAACTGGCTTCCGTCGATGCTGCGGGTTTCAATCCCGTGAAAACCCTGGGCAAATTCAGCCGCATTTTGGGCGCGGGTTTCAGCTACATTAGCGGAGATATCCCAGTCATTGTCTTGAACCAGATAAATAATAGGAAGCTGCTTGAGACCCGCCATCTGGAGCGCTTCTGATATCTCTCCTTCCGTCATGGCGGCATCGCCTATGGAACAGACCACCACCGGCTTCTGGTCGGCTTCCTGCAGGCCGTGGATCTCTTTGAGCTTCACCCCCATGGCAATTCCGGTAGTGGGAATGGCTTGCATACCGGTGGCGGAAGATTGATGGGGAATTTTGGGTTTGTCCGCGTCTTTTAGGCTGGGGTGGCTGTAGTAGGTTCTACCGCCACTGAAAGGGTCGTCGCGTTTGGCCAGCAGTTGTAGCATGCAGTGGTAGGGCTCCATACCGATGCCCAGAAGAATGCTGTCGTCCCGGTAATAGGGCGCCACAAAATCTTCTGGCCGTAGTTGCAGTGCGCAGGCCAGCTGAATAGCTTCGTGTCCCCGTGACGTGGCGTGCACGTATTTGCTGGTTACTTTTTTATGCGCTTCGTAGAGTGCGGCCATGGCTTTGGCTTCGCACATAAGTCGATAGGCTTTTTCCAGCGTTTTGACATCAATTGAGGGGGTAGAAGTATCAGGAGCATCCGCCATGATGGAAAGTATTTCTCAGTAAGCTGGACAAATATCGGAAACATTTGGAGGCTTCTATCGGGCGCAAGGCCTCGTTCACTCACCCAAAACCCTGTATGGATAAGCCGGGGCTGTCTATAAAGATTATATTCTATTATCTTGCAGAAGATTAATCCTTGAAAAGAGAGCTTATGATCCGTAATATTACCCTGGTTTTTGCCCTACTGTTCTTTTCCTTGCTGCCCCTCCGGGCCACCCACTTGATGGGCGGCGAAATAACGGTCAAAGAATTAGGCGGCAATCAGTATGAGATACTCCTTACCACCTACCGGGATACCGGCGGCATCCCCATGCAACAAACGGCTCGTTTTGATGTAAGTCAGCTCAATGGAGCCTTTAGTACCTCCCTCACCACCCCTCAGGATACCTTCCTGTCGGGCTCTCTTATCCAAGGGATTCCTTACGGGGTAGAGGTTTACTATTTCCGGGACACGGTGCTGGTCCCCGGGCCTGGCCAGTATCGCGTTGCCTGGCAAAATTGCTGTCGCAATGGGGCCATCCTCAATATGACGCAGCCGTTAAACGAAGCCATGTACTTGCAGTCGGTTTTCCAGGTAGATACGGCTCCCAACTCTACGCCGGTGTTCCTGGCACCTCCTATCACTTATCTTCCGGTGGGGGTGCCCTGGCAATACAATGCCCTTCCCGTAGATGCCGATGGCGATTCTTTGGTTTGGTCTCTTGTAACGCCGCTCGACCAAGCCAACCAGCCCGTTCAGGGCTATCAATTACCCCCAGCGGATACCAACAACCCTTTTAGCATAGACCCGCTCAGTGGCACCATAACCTACACGGCAGATACGGTGGGTAATTTTGTGGCCTCTCTCTTGGTGGAAGAATACCGCCAGGGCCAAAAAATAGGGGAGATACGCCGCGATATGCAAATGGTGGTCATCAGTAGCGGCAACCAAATGCCCAAAATGGCCAACTGGAACCAATTCAATACCGACGCTCAGGGACGGGCTTTTGTCCAGATGCTTTCTGGGGCGCAGCACCAGTTTTCCATTAAAGCCACCGATGCGGATATGTACGACCAGGTGCACGTGGAAGCCTACGGAACGCCTTTTCACCTGGATACCCAGCCCGCCAGTTTTGTCATCGATACCCAGTCCAATAAGCAAGGGATGGTCCAGGGCATTTTTCAGTGGCAGCCCGCCCAAAGCCACCGCCGTAGTGAGCCCTACCGCGTGATGTTCCGCCTACACGACGGCCAGTTTGTGTACGATGAGACCCTTCTCATCTATGTAAACGGAAGCGTGGGCCTGGAAGCCGCCCGGCTCCCAGAATCCAACCTGTCCCTACACCCCCAGCCAGCCCGCGAACAGTTTGTACTGGAAACCCAACTTTCCCAAGCTGGATCCGTAGCCCTGCAGCTGGTGGATGCCCAAGGGAGAATTATGCAGCACTGGCAGCCCGGTTCTCAAAACGCCGGTACATTCCGCTACCGGGCGGAACTGCAAGCCGCGCCCGGGCTTTATTTCGTTCAGCTTCTTCGGGAGGGCCAGCCCGTAGCTACCCAGCGCCTTCTGGTGCGTTGATGGCTATGGCCCTTATCGCCTGTAAAAAAAAGCCGGTCCATCAGGGGCCGGTTTTTTTTGGTGGCCCAGGTCAGGGCCTATTCCTCCAGGGTATCGCCAAAGTCATAGGTAAAGCCCAGGCCTATAATTTCCCGGAACTGGGTGCGAGGCGCATCGGCCACCCCATCATCATTGGTGTCAAAGAGAATGTCGTGATCATAGCGCAGATCTACCGTTACATTGGCACTGATGTACTTATTTACTTTTAGAAAAAGCAGTACCTGGCTATTAATATCGATAAACTCCGGGTTTTCCAGATAATTGCTATACAGGTCCAGGCGTGCTTCTAATCGAACGTTTTTCATGAGCTTCTGCTGGTAAAGCAAATTGAGATAGCCTCCTATTTCGGTGCGTAGGTTAGCATTAGAATCCACCCCAAAAGCTCCCTGGGAAGCCAGCCTATCGTCCAGCACAAAGGTCATTTTGGTAGTAGCAGGAGAGAGAAACAAGTTAAAACGCTCATGGGGCTTGTACGTAAAGCCCAGGCCTCCTACCAGGTAAGCGGGGGCCATAAAACCGGAGATTTTCAAGCTATCTTCTACCACTCCGGGTCGCTCAAAACCAGCGGCAAACTGGGATCGGAAATTAAGCATGCCACTAAAGCCCCAGTTTTCACTGAGCTGTCGGTCTACGCGGGATTCCAGCAGGATTTGGTCATCGGTGTTGGTAAAGAGTGTGTCCTGAAAACTAACCCCATAGCCAACCGTAAGGCGGTTTTTCCA
>CAJXMS010000062.1 GCA_913056475.1 uncultured Bacteroidota bacterium | reverse complement strand
ATAGATGAGCACACCTTAGACGTCCGGGATACCAAGCTGGGCGCGGAGGAACTTACTGCCGATATCCCCAATGTGAGTGAAGAGGCAACCAAAGATCTGGACGAAAATGGCATGATTCGCGTGGGCGCCGAAGTAAACCCAGGGGATATCCTCATCGGTAAAATAACCCCCAAGGGAGAAAGCGACCCCACTCCCGAGGAGAAACTACTGCGCGCTATTTTTGGTGAAAAGGCGGGAGATGTTAAAGACGCCTCCCTTAAAGCCTCTCCTTCCCTAAACGGCGTGGTAATCGATAAGCGGCTCTTTGCCCGGGCGATTAAAGACAAGAAAACCCGTATCCAAGACAAAGAAGAGCTGGATAAGCTCGAACAGGAATTCAATATGAAGGTGGAAAACCTTCGTCAAAAGTTCCTGGAAAAACTCAATACCATCGTATCGGGAAAAACCAGTCAAGGGGTTAAAAATGACCTCAATGAAGACGTTATTCCCAAAGGCACCAAGTTTACCCAGAAAATCCTTAATAGTATTGATGATTTTACCCGTATCACGGGGGGTACCTGGACCACTGATGCGGCAAAAAATGAGCTTATAGCCACCCTACTGCACAACTACAAAATCAAGTACAACGACTTCCTGGGCGTTTACAAGCGCCAAAAGTTTACCATCACCGTGGGCGATGAGTTGCCTTCCGGTATTGTGAAGATGGCTAAAATCTACATCGCCAAGAAACGCAAGATGAAAGTGGGCGATAAAATGGCAGGTCGTCACGGTAATAAAGGTATCGTGGCCAACATCGTACGGAAAGAAGATATGCCTTTCCTAGACGACGGGACCCCTGTCGACATTGTATTGAACCCACTGGGCGTGCCTTCTCGTATGAACATTGGCCAGATTTACGAGACCGTATTAGGGTGGGCTGGACTTAAGCTCAACCGAAAATTTGCTACCCCTATTTTTGATGGGGCTTCCCTGGATGAGATTAACAAGTACACCGATGAGGCCGGTATACCTCGCTTCGGTCACACGCACCTTTACGATGGCGGGACCGGGGAGCGTTTCCACCAGCCGGCTACTGTGGGGGTTATCTACATGATTAAGCTGGGGCATATGATTGAGGACAAAATGCACGCGCGCTCTATCGGGCCTTACTCCCTTATCACCCAACAGCCACTGGGCGGTAAAGCGCAGTTTGGTGGTCAGCGTTTCGGTGAGATGGAGGTATGGGCCCTGGAAGCCTTTGGTGCCTCCAACATCCTGCGGGAAATCCTCACGGTGAAAAGTGATGATGTGATGGGACGGGCCAAGGCCTATGAAACCATCGTAAAAGGAGACCCCATGCCGGAACCCGGTATCCCAGAGTCTTTTAACGTGTTGCTGCACGAATTAAATGGCCTGGGATTGAAAGTTTCCATGGACTAATACATACACCCAAACAGAATTTAATTCCTGAAATATGGCCTTGAGGACAAACAATAAAAACGGATACGACAGCAATTTTTCCAGTATTACCATTAGCCTGGCTTCTCCCGAAGAACTTTTGGAAAAGTCGCACGGCGAGGTTTTAAAACCGGAAACCATAAACTATCGTACCCATAAGCCCGAACGGGACGGCCTCTTTTGTGAGCGCATCTTTGGCCCCGTTAAAGACTACGAATGTGCCTGCGGCAAGTACAAACGCATCCGCTACAAGGGCATCGTATGCGACCGCTGTGGCGTAGAAGTTACGGAGAAGAAAGTGCGGCGCGAACGCATCGGCCACATAAACTTGGTGGTGCCGGTAGCCCATATCTGGTACTTCAAATCTCTGCCTAATAAAATCGGCTATCTGCTGGGCTTGCCCACCAAAAAGCTGGACATGATCACTTACTACGAGCGTTACGTGGTGATCCAGGCTGGTGCGGCTACCAATCCCGATGGCAGTCCCCTGGACTATATGCAATTCCTTACCGAGGAAGAGTATCTGGACATTATGGAGCAGTTGCCCATCGAAAACCAGTACCTGGAAGATAGCGATCCCAATAAATTCATTGCCAAAATGGGAGCAGAAGCCCTCACAGCCCTGCTTTCCCGTCTGGACCTGGATCAGCTTTCTTATGACCTCCGGCACAAGGCCAATACCGAAACCTCGCAGCAACGCAAGCAAGAAGCCCTCAAGCGCCTGCAAGTGGTGGAGTCTTTTCGGGACGCCAATACCCGTATAGAGAACCGGCCCGAGTGGATGATCGTAAAGGTGGTCCCCGTGATACCGCCGGAATTGCGGCCCTTGGTACCCCTGGATGGTGGCCGTTTTGCCACCTCTGACCTCAACGATCTGTATCGCCGCGTCATCATTCGCAATAACCGCTTGAAGCGCCTCATGGAAATCAAAGCCCCGGAGGTTATCTTGCGGAATGAGAAGCGGATGCTGCAAGAATCAGTAGACTCCCTCTACGATAATACCCGCAAGTCTAGCGCGGTAAAAACCGATAGCAACCGAGCCCTTAAATCCCTCTCTGATTCCCTGAAAGGTAAGCAAGGGCGTTTTCGCCAAAACTTGCTCGGGAAGCGGGTAGATTATTCCGCCCGTTCGGTCATCGTGGTAGGACCAGAGCTCAAAATGCATGAATGTGGCCTCCCTAAAGATATGGCTGCTGAGCTTTACAAGCCCTTCATCGTAAGAAAGCTTATCGAACGCGGGATCGTGAAAACGGTAAAATCCGGCAAGAAAATCATCGATAAGCGGGAACCCGTGGTATGGGATATTCTCGAGAATGTGATGAAGGGACATCCCGTAATGCTCAATCGCGCTCCCACTTTGCACCGCTTAGGTATTCAAGCTTTTCAACCTAAAATGATCGAGGGGAAAGCCATTCAGCTTCACCCCTTGGCTTGTACCGCGTTTAACGCGGACTTTGACGGGGATCAAATGGCAGTGCACTTGCCGCTGGGCGCCCCGGCTATTTTAGAAGCACAGGTGTTGATGCTGGCTTCTCACAATATCCTCAACCCCGCCAATGGCTCCCCTATAACGGTGCCCAGCCAGGATATGGTTTTGGGGCTTTACTACATGACCAAAATCCGTAAGTCCAACGATTCGGTAAAAGTGAAAGGCGAAGGACTCACTTTTTACTCCGCGGAGGAAGCGGAAATTGCTTTTAATCAAGGTAGGGTAGAGCTCAATGCCCCGGTGAAAGTACGTACCCGGGTAGAGGAAAATGGCGAGCTGGTAACCAAGCTTATCGAAACCTCCATGGGCCGCATTCTTTTCAATAATGTGGTTCCCAGCTCAGTGGGCTTTATCAATAAGCTTCTTACTAAAAAGGCCCTTCGGGAAATTATTTCCGATATTCTTAAAAGCACCGATGTGCCCTCTGCTTCGGATTTCCTCGATAGCATTAAAAACCTCGGCTTCAATACCGCCTTCCGGGGTGGCCTCTCTTTCTCCCTGGGCGATATTATCATTCCCGAGGAAAAACAAAAGCTCATTACCGATGCCGAAGAGCAGATCGAGAGCATTCTGCAGAGTTATAACATGGGCTTGATCACCAATAATGAACGCTACAATCAGGTAATAGACGTGTGGACCAATACCAACGCACGACTTACCGAGAGCGCCATGAACTACATGATCAACGACCGCCAGGGCTTTAACCCCATCTACATGATGCTGGACTCTGGTGCACGGGGCTCTAAAGAGCAAATTCGCCAGCTTTCCGGTATGAGGGGACTAATGGCCAAGCCCCAAAAATCCGGCTCCAGCGGGGGAGAAATCATCGAAAACCCCATCATCTCCAACTTTAAGGAAGGGCTTTCCATCCTGGAGTACTTTATTTCTACCCACGGCGCCCGGAAAGGACTGGCCGATACCGCCCTGAAAACAGCCGATGCCGGCTATCTAACCCGCCGGCTCGTAGACGTGGCCCAGGATGTGATCGTAAGTGATCACGACTGCCACACCCTCCGCGGGCTGGAAGTAACCGCCCTCAAGAAAAATGAAGAGGTAGTAGAGCCGCTCTATGACCGTATTTTGGGAAGGGTCTCGCTGCATGACGTTGTAGACCCCATCACCAACGAGGTTTACGTGGAATCCGGGCAGCTTATCGACGAAAAAGAGGCCAAAGCCATCGAAGAATCCCCGATTCAAATGGTGGAGGTACGCTCTCCACTTACTTGTGAAAGTGCCCGCGGTATATGCGCCAAATGCTACGGCCGAAACCTGGCTTCCGGTAAAATGGTACAAACCGGCGAGGCCGTAGGGGTAGTAGCCGCTCAATCCATCGGAGAGCCCGGTACCCAGCTTACCCTGCGTACCTTCCACGTGGGCGGTACGGCCGGTAACGTCTCCGAGGATAGCAGTATCACCGCTAAGTTTGACGGTAAACTCGTATTCGAAGAACTTCGAACGGTAAAAGGCCAGGATAACGAAAACAATACCGTGGATATGGTCATTGGGCGTACCGCCGAAATGCGCCTGGTAGACCCCAACAGTCAAGCAACCCTGTCTACCCACAACGTGCCTTATGGTTCCATAGTCCGCAAAAAAGACGGCGACCAGGTCAAAAAAGGAGACGTCATCGTGGAATGGGATCCCTACAACGCCGTTATCATCTCCGAAACGGCTGGTACCATTAAGTTCTCGGACATTGATCAGGGCGTGACCTACCGGGTAGAGGTAGACGAGCAAACGGGTTACCAAGAAAAAGTTATCTCTGAAACCCGTAACAAAAAGCTTATTCCCACCATATCCATCGTTGATGATGCGGGCAAAGAGCTTAAGCACTACACCCTTCCTGTGGGCGCCCACATCATCATTGAAGAGGGCGACAAAATCGAAACAGGACAAACCCTGGTGAAAATACCCCGGAAGTCAGCCAAAGCAGGCGACATTACCGGTGGTCTTCCCCGGGTTACGGAGCTGTTTGAGGCCCGGAACCCCTCCAACCCGGCCGTAGTGACCGAGATCGACGGAGTCGTTTCTTACGGCAAGATCAAGCGGGGCAACCGCGAGGTGATCGTAGAAAGCCGCACCGGCGAGAAGAAAAAGTATCTGATCAACCTCAGCAAGCAAATCCTGGTACAGGAAAACGATTACGTGCGGGCAGGTATGCCGCTCTCCGAAGGCGCCATTACGCCGGCCGATATCCTCTCTATCAAAGGTCCCAACAGCGTTCAGGAGTACCTCGTTAACGAGGTGCAGGAAGTGTACCGCCTGCAAGGGGTTAAGATCAACGATAAGCACTTCGAAACCATCGTGCGCCAAATGATGCGTAAAGTGGAAATCCAAGATCCCGGCGACACCCTCTTCCTGGAGAAAAACCTGGTTCACAAAAATGATTTCATCGAGCAAAACGACTGGATCTTTGACAAGAAGGTGATTACCGATGCGGGCGACTCGGAAGAACTCAAACCCGGCCAGATCGTGACGCCCCGCCGCCTCCGCGATGAAAACTCCTTGCTCCGCCGTGCAGACAAGCAGCTGGCCGAAGCGCGCGACGCCCAGCCCGCCACGGCCAAGCCCATCTTACAGGGCATTACCCGCGCTTCGTTGCAGACCAAATCCTTTATTTCCGCGGCTTATTTCCAGGAAACTACCAAGGTGCTCAATGAGGCGGCCGTAAACGGCAAGCGCGACACCCTGGACGGCCTCAAGGAAAACGTGATCGTAGGTCATAAGATCCCCGCCGGTACGGGTATCAAATGGTACGATAAAACCATCGTGGGCTCCAAAGAAGAATACGAGAAGCTCAAAGCTTCCCAGGAAGTAGACCTGGAGCAAACCGAAGAAACGGAAAATGTAAAAGGCGAATAAATTGGAAAAAGACAAGCAAGAAGAAAGCACCCAGCAGACGCCCGACGGCCGGCTCAACGTGGAACTCAGCGAAGAAATCGCGGAGGGCATTTATTCGAACCTGGCCATTATCAATCACTCGCCCAGCGAGTTTGTGGTAGATTTTCTCAAGGTGATGCCGGGCGTACCCAAAGCCCGCGTCAAGTCCCGCCTGGTGCTTACCCCGCAGCACGCCAAGCGCCTTCTTCGCGCCTTGAACGACAACATTCAGCGCTTCGAAGAGCAGCACGGCGAGATCAAAGACACCGAACAGCCTCAAATCCCCATGAGCTTTGGCTCCCAGGGCCAGGCCTAAGGTTTTCTTAAGGCAATAAAAAGAAGCCCACGGTACCGGTGTATCGTGGGCTTTCTTATGTCAGGCCTTCCCGCCGTGCGTGGGTACATTTGGCCGGGAGGCCAAATGTGAAACCTCCCGCGAGGCGCTTCGTACTTTATGAACTATGGCCTATCGCCGGATGAAGGTCCGTCCAGTAGGGAGATGGAAAAGACCCCCGCTGCTGCGCGAGCCCTCTGGCGTTCTTCTGCGGAAGGCAGCCTTCCCGCCATTCTTCCTTAAATCATCGAGGACGGCTGTCTTCGCGGATGACCACTTTCACGCCAAAGCGAAAAGGTATGGCCTGGCCTTCTTGCCGAGCTGGCTGCCTGTAGGGCGGTATCTGGAGTAGAAAGTCTTCCACGGCTCTTTTGACCAAGGCGCGCCGTTCGAGGTCAATGTGAGCCAGATCGCCAAGAAATTTAGAGGCTTCCACGCGCGCAATGGCCCCGGTGGTGTCTACCGAAACGATTGCCAAGACCTGGCCTGCCGGTATTTGGGCCGCTTGCTGGGGCGGCAAAAAAAGCCCTTGCCCTAAATAATTCCGCAAAAACTGCTGGTGGCAGGCCCGCCTCTCCCTAAGGGATAATCCCGTATCACAACTGACGGCTACCGGCGGGTAGGGGCGAGGGCTTTCGGATGGAAGCTCCTCTAGGAGGAGGCCGCTGCGGGCCATGTTATTCCCGGTAGGGTTAAGCACGGCGCTGTCTTGCTGGCCCCAAATAAAGCCAAGCGGAAGGAAGGCGAAAACCCATAACATACCTAGCGAGTGTATTTTCATCATTAGTGGCGCTTTTAAGGAACCGACCTCTAAAGTAAAGGAAACTTTTTCAGGGCTGTTCATAACTCATTTGGCCGCTAGGCCAAAAAAAAAGCCAGCGCCGGGGAGCACTGGCTGCGTAGGGAATAAAAAGGCTTGAAAACCCAAGCCCGGGAGCTGTTTGGAACGGCCCTAATCGTCCATGCCCATAAACATGAGCACATAATAAGCCAGTTGCGTAATAGCCGCCAGGGCCGCTACCAGGTAGGTGTTGGCCGCGGCATTGAGCGCGTCTTTGGCCTTGCCGTGTTCTTCTACCGTGGCAGTGCCCGTCTGCTTAAGCCAGGCCAGGGCGCGGTTACTGGCATCGTACTCCACCGGGAGGGTAACCATGGTAAAAAGGGTAATGGAAGCCTGCAGGGCGATCATGATGAGCAGCACACTCTGCAAGGGAAACCAGCTCGTGATAAAGGCGCCAAAGAGCATGAACATAAAGACGTAGCCCATCATACGGGAGCTAAAGCTCACCACCGGGACCAGGGTGGAGCGAAGCTGCAGCCAGCTATAGGCCTGAGCGTGCTGCACGGCGTGGCCACACTCATGCGCCGCAACGGCGGCGGCAGCGATGGAGTTTTGCTGGTACACGTCTTCGGAGAGATTTACGGTCTTGTTGCGCGGATCATAGTGGTCGGTAAGTTTTCCGGGGGTGGAGATCACCCGTACGTCGGTGATGCCATTGTCGCTGAGCATCTTTTCGGCTATTTCCCGGCCGGTGAGGCCGTTGGCCAGCCCCATTTGACCGTATTTTTTAAATTTTTTCTTGAGCCGCATCTGCACGATGAAGCCGGCCAACATAAATCCTAAGAGAATGACTATAAACATGCTGTACTGTGTATGACGGTTATATTTTAGACGGATGATTGGGCGACTACAGCCGCCGTGCTGCGAATTTACGTAATCAAAACTTGTGCCTCGCTGTTTAGGTGTCCAGGAAATAATAGTTTTACGCCCTCATTTTAAATAGTGCATTCCATGGCCTCCTCCCAAGCAGAGAAACCCCTCATTTTAGTGTGCAACGACGATGGCATTACCGCCCCCGGTTTGCGCTATCTGATCCGTACCATGAATGAGCTGGGTGAAGTAGTGGTGGTGGCGCCGGACGGACCGCAGAGTGCCATGGGGCACGCCATCACCATCACCGGTATCTTGCGCTGCGATCCCAATGAGATTGATGAAGGGCCGCAACGGGAGTATGCCTGCAGTGGCACGCCGGTAGATTGTGTCAAGCTGGCAGTAAATGTGGTGCTGGACCGCCGCCCTGATCTGGTGGTGAGTGGCATCAACCACGGCAGCAATGCCTCTATCAATGTGCTGTACAGCGGCACCATGTCGGCCGCCATGGAGGGCTGTTTGGAAGGCATCCCCTCCATTGGTTTTTCCCTTTGCGATTTTGCCCGGGATGCGGAATTTGAACCGGCTTTGCCCCAGGTAAAGGCCATCGCCCAGCGGGTGCTGAAGGAAGGTCTTCCTGAGGGGGTATGCCTTAATGTGAACATCCCCAAGTACCAGGGCAAGCCCTACGCGGGCGTAAAAGTTACCCGGCAGTGCCGGGGCAATTGGGAGGAAGAGTTTGATCAGCGCCGCGATCCGCGCGGACGTGATTACTTCTGGCTTACGGGAAAGTTTGCCCGGTATGATCAAGGCGCTGATACCGATGAACACTTCCTAAGCGCCTATTACATTACCATCGTTCCCGTTAAAAGCGACCTTACCGATCATCAACTCCTGCAGGACTGGAAGGGAAAGGAGCTTACCTTTGACCCGGAATAGTGGTCTTCTTGAAACATGCACATCCCTAATAAAACCCCAAAAAGCGAACTGGCTCTGGGCTGGCTTCTGGGCGCTGCCTTGCCACCGCTGGCCTTTTGGCTCATTTTGCAGGCACGTCCAGAGCTTCAGGGGTTGCAGCGCTACGAGGAAATAGCCCTGGTTAAGCACATCAACGTAGAGCTCATCACCATGGGCATGATTTTAAATGCGGCCCTTTTCTTTGCTTTCTTGCGCTTCAACCGGGAAACCATGAGCCGGGGTATCCTCATAGCTTCCCTCATGTGGCTGCTGGCAGCACTTATTTACAAGTTTCTGTTATAAACTTTTACGCGGAGGAGGGGCAGCTCTTTAAAAAAATCCGCACATTTTATCTCGGTTTAGCGGACCATTGGGAGAAGTAATAACAGATAGCTCAATTTAAAAGCTTAAGTCTGCAAAAATCTTAGAAAAAACGTATTATACTGTTTTTGATTGGGCATAATCCCAGCAGATAAAACGAAAAAGGGAGTGAGATATTACATCGTTTCCGGGGAGGCCAGTGGCGATATGCACGGCGCCCTCTTGATCCAACAGCTGCGGCAGAGAGATGCCTCCGCTCAGGTACGTGCCTGGGGAGGCGATCGTATGGAGCAAGCGGGGGCTACCCTGGTAAAACATTACCGCTCGCTCGCCTTTATGGGCTTCCTCGAGGTGTTGCGGCACCTTCCTACCATCCTGGCCAATATGCGCTTTTGCAAGGAAGATATTGCGGCCTTTCAGCCGGATGTGCTGGTCCTCATCGATTATCCCGGCTTCAACATGCGGATAGCGCGCTGGGCGCATAAGCAAGGCTTCAAGGTAGTTTATTACATCGCTCCTCAAGCCTGGGCCTGGAAAAAGGGCCGGGGGCATAAGCTACGCCGTACGGTGCATCACCTGTTGGTCATTTTACCTTTTGAGGAGGCATTTTTTGGCCAGTACCACCTACCCACCACCTGGGTGGGCCATCCCCTCCTGGATGCC
>CAJXMS010000061.1 GCA_913056475.1 uncultured Bacteroidota bacterium | reverse complement strand
GCTCGCCGCCCGGATCACCGCTTTAGAGCCCTAAAGCGCTATCTTTGTCCCCACTTTTGTTTTGAATTACGCCCCCGGCCGCCCTGGTCGGGGGCTTTTTTTTAGGCCGCAACTTTGATTTTTTTTGGAACTGATTTGGAACCGCTGGTTTTTATAGGCTCTCAATACCCTTTATTTCAATTATTTAAGCCCTTATCTATGCGCGCCTGTCACGCATGGGGTCGCGAGTTCGAGTCTCGTCCGGACCGCCCACCATAAAGCCCCGCAAGCCCCAGTGTTTGCGGGGCTTTTCGCTTTTTAGGAGGCTTTGTTACTTTATCCTTTTATTTGCATACGCTTTCATATGGAAGCATACAAATGCAAAAAACTTGGAACCAGTTTGGAACCATGGCCCGGATCAGGATCGTTTTAATGCAAAAGAAAAAGCCCACCGCCCAGGGCTACATGCTCTACTACTACTGCCGCTATGCCGGGGGTACCTACTTCCGCAGTACCGGCTACCGGTGTTTGGAACGCGATTGGAACCAGCGCCAGGCTACCGTCCGGGCCAGCCATCCGGGCGGCAAACGACTGCAGGAATATCTTAAGCAGGAGCTTATTCGCCGCCAGCAGCGCCTGGAAGAGGCGGAGCGCCGGGGCCTGCCTTTTCCGCAGGCCTGGCAAGAGCGCACGGAGCTGCCTACTTTCTCCGAACACGCCCGGGAGCTTATGGCGCAGCTCTGGGAGGCGGGTAGCTTGGGAAACTACCGCATTTACCAGGCAGGCTTGAAAAATCTGGAAACCTGGCACGGTGGCCCCGTGCCGATGGAGCTGATCACCTACCCTACCCTGCGCAAGTTTTTGGCCCACTTGGATGGCAGGGGCTACGCCTACCACAGCATCCGGCAGCTATTTAGCACTCTAAAGGCCATCTGGCACGATGCCGCGCGGAGTTATCCGGAGCAGCTGGGCGGGGATCCTTTTGCCGGCCTCCTGCAGGGCCGCCGCCCGGAGCGCACCGCCGCTCGCCAAGTACAGCACCAGAGCCTAGAAACGATCCGGCGCCTGGCGCAATTAAAGGACCTACCGCCCGGCCGCCAGCTTGCGGTCGACGCCTGGCTGCTGGCCTTCGCCCTTCAGGGGGCAGGCAATATTGACGTAATTTACTTCCAGCCCAACCTAATCGATGCGGAAGGCTACTATCCGCTTAAGCGCTTAAAGATGCCCCGGAAAAATGTGTTGGTGCGGGTTAAGTTGCAGCCCCTGGCCGGCCGCATCGTGGAGCGCTACCAGCGTCCTGACGCTACTTACCTGCTACCCCTGGTCAAGGTGCCGCGGGATGACAACCGCCTGCTCCAGGGGCGCCTGCCGGAAGGCACCCGGCAGTACGAAAATGCCCGGCACCGGCTGCGCAACCGCCTCCGGGATGTCTCAAAACTTCTGGACCTAGAAAGGCCACTTCGGATGAGCCAGGCGCGGCACTCCTGGGTGGTAGCTGCCCGCGAGATGGGCGCCAGCAAGGAGCTGGTTCAGCAGGCCATCGGCCACCAGGGCCAGGACGTGCTAAGCCAACATTACTGGGGAGCTTTTGAACAAAACCGCGTAGATGAGCTCAATGCTCAAATTTTAAAGGGCCTGGAGGGTGCCGTTGGGTAGGATCATGTAGACGGCCTGAGGCGGATCGTATTGCGCTAAGAAGTCCCGGTGCCTTTTGGTGGTGCGAAAAGTCCGCTCTGGGGGGTGATCTTCTAAATAATAGTAAACGGTCGTGCTCCGGCCGCTGGTGTGCATCCGGTCGGAAGCATGGCGGCGTAGGTGAGGACGGATGCTGTTCATCTCCATGGTGCTATCGGCCACCACCCAGTAGACAAAAAGCCGGTACCGGTCTGGCCCTTTGGTGTACCCTACTTGATTAAAAAGGACCTTTCGCTTAGGTTCTTGCTGCTCTTGGTTAGTAGAGGGAGGCCGATAATCGCTTTCTGGCGTCTCATTAAGAAAGACGGAAAATAGCATGATCACTAGCATGAAGGCTGCTAAGGCTATCACGATGCCTTTGGCGTTTAAGTATTTCATTCTTTGGTTTTTAGGTGGTTAATATAATTGCTTATTTTTTCGTTTTCCCGGCGCAGATCTTCTATGTTCTTGCGCAGGTCGTCTAGATTTCGCTTCAGGTCGGCGTTATGCTCTTCCAAATAGCGGGCTACCTGACCATAGCTTGATTGACCTTCTTTTGCCCTAGTAATGCGCTTTTCTTCTTCTTCCTGAGTTAAAATGCCAAAATTTGATTTGAGGCGCCCTACAGTCTTGGCAGTTATCGGCTTGTGACCATTATACATGCGACTTAAATAAGACTCTGTTACGTCCAGTCTCTCAGCTATTTGCTTGTTTGTGTAACCCTCTAAGCTTCGGATGCTGTCTATTTGCTTTCTAAACCACTTTTTTTGCTTATCCATTTCGTTACCAGCTTATTAGGCAGATTTTAGTAAAATTTAAGGTCATTTCCTTGCTTTTTTGTTTTCCTTACTTTTACTTTGCTTGCCAAATGTATTACTAAAAGTATGCCAAATATAACTGTTGATACTGAATATCTGCGAGGACATGAGCAATTCCGCTTACGAGTCCTCGCTTGCAAGGCCCGGATGCGCATCCTAGGTGTCAGCGATTTAAAGCCCATCTACGAGTACCGCCACGGCAAGTTGGACAACCAATTTTACCAGGCTTGGAGCCTACGTCAGGGTGTTCAATCCGTCACGGAGCGCCTAGAGGCAATTTGCGATGACATGGAAGCTGGCCAAATAAAAAAGGCCATCCACCAGCCCGGAGATGTCTCCTTTGGCCGCGAGGCCCAAAAAGAAGCCAGCTGATGGAAGCGCTCCGCACGCATAAAGGCAAGCGCTTCCTTCAGATCGTGGCCGTGATCCTGGCCATGATCGTGATGACCGCCGCGCATGTACTCACCCTCCGCCGGCCTACCCGCCGCCGGGAAGAATATAGCCTGGTATGCGAGTAGGGGGGACTGCCTATAGCACTATGCCGCCCGGCAGCCTGCGCAGTATTAAGCAGGTAGCCGGCCAGCACGGCCTTACCCAAAAGGAGCTCCGGCAGCGTCTCATTACCCGGGGCATTATCCGCTACAACATACACACCCGGCGCTACCAGGCTACGGAGCGCTATGCCGGACGGGGCTTATTTAGGCACCGCTATCTCCGGCGCCGGGGCTATCAATTATGTCTAACCCTCACCGGGCAGCTCCTCGTAGAGGACCTGCTCCGGGGGCAAGCTATGCTGTTATGGGAGACGAAGTGAAGCAGCTTATCGAAGAGGCGGCGGAGCGCGCCGCTGCTCGGGCCGTGGCCCAAATGCAAAATAATCAGCCCATCGCCTGGGTGCGCAAGGAAGAAGCGATGGATATGCTGGGCGTGTCCTACAGCACCCTCAATCGGATCGTAAATCAGGGCATGATCCGGAAAGGCGGGGTGGGCAAAAGCCCCTATTACAACGTCCAGGACCTGGAAGCCTACCTGGCCGGCCGTCCTAATTTTTATAAGCCTGAAGTAAATCAGCAATGAAACTCGAAACGCACAACATTCACAATATGTCAATCGACATTGTAAAGCACGCCAGGCAGCACTACTCCGTAGTTTTTCCCGGCGAATCAGCGCTCAGCCGCTTCATCGACTGCTTCATTCTTATCGATCACGTGCCCGGTCGCGCTTATGCCGACATCGCGCAGAATACCCTCATCACCGCCCGGCCGGGAGCTAAAGAGCTACACTTTGTAAGCTTGGTGGACTTCGACAGCGACATCCTGGAAATCATCTATGATCAGCTCCAGGCTTTTGCCCGCAAAAAGGTGACGTATCAGAGAAACCTTCTAAATCAGTAATCCCTAAATCAGTACCGCTATGCAACTCTTAAAACCCAAAAAGCCCCGCCGCCAGCTCTGGTCGGTAGATGTCAAAGAGGGCACCGTCACGCCGCTGCCTGAGGGCCGCGAAGTACGTATCTGCATCGATCCGGCCCGCTGGGATCACGGCATGATCTACATCCCGCCCGGGGCCAAAATCGTCACTGCCCCCACGGCCGCCGCTGCCCGCCAGCGCGTTGAGCTCTTATTTGAAACTGTAAAATGCCACGCCGTATGACTTTATACGCCCACCTACCCAGCGCGCGCAGCGCCTATCGCCTCACCATTCACCAGGATCGCACCGGCTCGCTCTACGCCGTACAGCCCCTGGGCAGCGCCAATACCGTCCTCCACACCCCGGAAGATGTAAACGAAATGCGCCGCATCCTTGCGCAGCATCAATGCACCCGGGAGGAGTTTGAAGTCGCCTGCCGTGAAATTCAAGACACCCCACGCCATGAGATCCGCTAAGCTATCCGCCCTGCTCGCCCTCATCATCCTGGGCTTGCACCTGGCCGCCGCTGCCATCCCCGCGCATATGCTGCGCTTTTGGGCAGCCTTGGATCGTATAGGCCTCACCGGCCAAATGTGAAACTCCGCCGCGTCAAGTTTGCGGCAAAATTGATACCCATGAAAAGATTTGTAGATACCGAAATCTTCGAGAAAGAATGGTTTATGGACCTGGAGCCCCGGCTTAAAGTCCTTACCCAGCTCATTTTTTTAAAGTGTGATGCGGTGGGCGTTTGGGATCCCAACTGGAAGTTGGCGAGCTTTTACGTCGGCGAAAAGGTCACCGCCCAGGACCTAGAGCAGATAGACCAGGGTCGGCAGTTTGAAGTTTTGCCGGATGGTAAGGTGTTTATCCCCGACTTCTGCAAGTTCCAATACGGCGAACTGCGCGATACCAATAAGCCGCACCTTAAATACATCAGCATGCTAAAGGAGCACGGCCTCCTCGACCGGGTTAAGCAGTCGGCCCAAAATTGCGCGCAACCTGATGATAATAAAATTAGTAATGCTAATAAAAATAGAGGGGAAAATATAGGGGTATCCAAGGGGTATGGATACCCCTTGGATACCCCTGAAGAAAAGGAAAAAGAAAAGGAAAAGGAAAAGGAAGAGGACCAAAGGGGGTCTGGGGGAAAAACAGGGGTATCCAATCCCCTGGCCGATCCCGACACCGGCATGATCCCTCACCAGGTCGCTCAGGAAAAGCTTATCGAAGGCCGCCGTTTCCGCGAGCAGTCCCTTACCCACCTGCAAAACATGCACGGCCATCGCCTCTCCCAGGCGGATTGGAAAGCCTGGGTCGAGCGGTTTTTCCGGGAAAAAGCCCTGGAGCCGGACAGCCTAAAGCCGGGCATCGTCGAGTACCAAAAGTGGTTCATCAACTGGCTCCGGGTCCAGCTAAAATACCAAGATGAAAAAAAGGCCGTCGGCCAGTCGCACAACCGCGACCAGTACCGGGATGCAGAAGGCAATCAGCTCAGCGCCTACGGGCATAAGCAGGAAAACCTGCCCTACATGAAGAAAATATAAATGGCTGAAAAACAAGCTACATACCAGAAGCCCAAAACGCAGGAGCCGCCCTTTAGCATGGAAGCAGAGCGCAACGTGCTGGCCGCTATCCTTTACGGCACCGAAGGCGCCCTGGATCGCAGCGCCGCCGTGCTTCGGCTACCCGAAGCGATGTACAAGGATGCGCATGCCCAAATCTTTAAAGCTTGCCTGGCCCTGCACCGCGCTGGCCGCGCTACGGTAGACGTCATAACCTTAAGCGAGGAGCTCAAAAAGCAGGGCGCCCTAGAGCAGGTCGGCGGGCAAAGCGAGTTAATCGCGCTGATGACCAGCTTTACTTCCGCCGCCTTGCTGGAGGAGCACCTTGAAATTATCCGCGATACTTTCTACCGCCGCCAGCTTATCCACCTAGGCCAAGAGCTCTACCATACGCCCGCCAGCTACGAGGGCAGCGTGCATGACCTTATCGCAAAGCAGCAAAAGAAAATGGATGGGCTGCTGGCCGGCCTTACTAGCGAGCGGGTGCAGAGCTGGCAAGACATCCAGGATCAGATTTACAAGGACGTCGAGCAGCTCAGCCAGCGCCGCAGCGAGGGCGAAATCTCGGGCGTTACCTCCGGCCTCAACGAAATTGACCGGGTCCTCGGAGGCTGGCAGCCGGGCGACATGACCATCCTCGCCGCCCGCCCGGGCATGGGCAAAACGGCCATGGCCGTGAAGTACGCTGCCGCCGCTGCCGCCTCGGGCAAAAGCGTTGCCATCATGCAGCTCGAAATGAGCGCCGTCCAGCTCGGTAAGCGCCTGCTGGCCGTCGAGACGGATCACCTCCACGCCAATCAGCTCTACAAACACGGACTGGAGAAAGCCAGCCACTGGCAATCGCTTACAGATGTCATCAGCCGCACCAAAGATTATCCCCTCCACATCGTGCCCAAGCCCGGGATGACTGTCCAGGAGTGCCAGGCTGAGGCCCGCATGCTGCATAAACGTGAAGGCCTGGACCTGCTCATCGTCGATTACCTGCAGCTCATGGGCGCCGGAGATGAAACGAAGCGGGCCAACCGCGAGCAGCAGATAAGCGAAGTATCGCGTAAGCTTAAGCAGCTCGCCATGGACCTGGAGATACCGGTGGTGGCTTTATCCCAGCTCAGCCGCGCCGTAGAAACCCGGGGCGGGAATAAGCGGCCCGTTCTATCCGACCTGCGGGAAAGCGGCAGCATAGAGCAGGACGCCGATCAGGTACTCTTCCTCTATCGCCCCGAATACTACGGCATTACCCGGGATGAGCAAGGCAATAGCCTGGAGGGCATCTGCGAAGTGATCGTGGCTAAGCACCGAAACGGAAGTTTGGGCATGGTCCAGGTCGGCTTCGATGACAACCGCGTGAAGTTTTACAATGCCGGCGGCGAGCTCGCTCGCGACGCCACGGAAGATGAAATGCCCTACTGATTATGAAAATAGAAAAAGGAAAGCGCCGCCCCTGGGCGCCAAAACGGAAAGCCCAGACGGGCCGCAAGGAAGATCACAGCAGCTTCTACAACAGCACCGCCTGGCGCAAGCTAAGCAAAGCGCGCCTGGCTAAGCATCCTCTCTGCGTGCACTGCCAGGCTAGGGGCATCCTCAAAGAAGCCGCCGTAACCGACCACGTTATACCCATCCGCCAGGGCGGAGAAGCCTGGAAAACGAGTAACATGCAGAGCCTTTGTCACCAATGTCACAACCGCAAATCAGCTAAAGAAAAACTTTAGGGGTAGGGGGTTAAATCTCTGAAAAGTAGGCACAGAACATCGCTGTCTTACTTTTCTTTTTACGCAGTCAATGAAAAAGGGAGGGGGGGTAAAACAGATAAGCAGTATGGAAAGAAAAAGTCAGAAACAGAAAGAGCTACAGGGCACCGCCCGGAAAGATCGGAGCCAAACTAGCCCCGACGGCTTTGAGTACCTGGATCGCGTTCCTTCTCCAGGAAAGCATCTCAACGGCGTAATGACCGACCGCGCCCGCAAGCTTTACGATCACTTCGGCCAGAAGCTTGTCGGTACTGGGCGCCTTACTGAGCTGGACCTGCCTAACCTGGTCCAGCTGGCCATCGCTTGGGATAAGTTTATTTGGGCGGAGGAGCGCATGGCCCAAAAGAACGCCCAGGAAATGGGCGCCGGCTACGTGCAGCGCTTTAAGTCCGGCGCTACCAATATCACCACGGAGTTTTCCATCGCGGAAAAGTCGCAGGACCAAATTATCAAGCTCAGCAAAATGTTTGGTCTTAGCTTTAAGGACCGTCACGGCATGAGCGGTTTCTTCCAGGAGCAAGATCCTAATCAAACTTCGCTTTTTGAGGACCTAAGCAATCCTAGTTACAACCTCAAAGCGGTAGGCGATGACTAACAAACGCCATCCTGCGGAAGCTTATATCGAAGGCGTGCTGGACGGCAGCATCCCGGCTTGTTATGAAGTGCGCCAGGCTTATCAGCGCCATCAGGATGACCTCGAGCTCTGCCGGGAAAAGGGCCTGGTGTTTAATCCCAACTACAGCCAGCAGGTCATTAACTTGTTTACCAAGCTGAAGCACTACAAAGGCGACTATGCGGGAAAGCCCGTATATCTCGAGCCCTGGCAGCAGGCGATCATTTGGGTCACCTACGGCTGGCGCCGGGGGCATAAACACGGGCCCCGGCGGTTTCGTCAGGTCTATTTTGAGGTACCTAAGAAAAACGGCAAAACCACCATGCTGGCCGGCCTAGGCATCTACCATTTTGCCTTCGACGGAGAAAGCGGCGCTGAAGTCTACACCGCTGCCACCAAACGCGACCAGGCCAAGCTCTGCTTCAACGACATCAAAGCCATGATTAAAACGCAGCCCGAGCTAGCGCGCGAGTTTGGCATCCACACCAGCACCATTTTCTGGGAGCGCAACCACTCAAAGATCGTCCCGCTGTCCCGGGATTCTAATACCGCCGACGGCTTCAATCCCTCCGCCGCCATTATCGACGAGTTGCACCGGCACCAGGATGGCAGCATGGTGGGCCTCCTGGCTAACTCTATGGCCACGCGGTCGCAGGGGATCACCTTCGAGATCACAACCGCCGGGACCGATAAGCAGTCCGTCTGCTATAAGCACCGTCAGTACACCATCGACGTGAACGCCGGCCGCTTCGAGGACGAAAGCTGGTGGGGCTTGGTGTACACGCTTGACGAGGATGACGACTGGCGCGAGCCGGCTGCCTGGCGCAAGGCCAACCCCAACCTGGGCACCGGGAAAAGCGAGGAGTACATGGCGGAGCTTATTCAAAAGGCCCGCAATGATCCCAGCCAAGAGAACGAAGTGAAGCGCTACCATTTTAACCTCTGGACCGGCACGGAAGATAAGTGGATCACCGAAGAGCGCTGGCAGCAAGGCGTGCCGGAGGAACCCATCGCCGAGGAGCTACTGCTCGAGCCCGAAGTGGAAGTGTACGGCGGTTTAGACCTGGCCGCCACGTCCGACTTCAACGCCCTGGCCCTCACCTTCCACCACCCGCTCGAGGGCTGGCTGCATCAGAAGTATTTTTTCTGGATCCCCGGCGATGCCCTGGACCGCCGGGTGGAAAAGCAAAACATGGACTTCCGGCAGTGGGTGCGCGCTGGTTACGTCCGGGAGTTGCCCGGTAACGTGATAGATCAAGACCTACTGGCGGAGGAAATCGCGCAGATATGCACTAAGTACCAGGTCAAGTCCCTGGCTTACGATCGCTACCTGGCCTATAACGGCGCTATCCAGGCGCTTATCCGGGCCGGAATCTCTACCACGGAGCAGCAGCAGAGCATGATGTCGTTAGCAGGTTTGTTGTTCCAGAGGTGGCACTAACCACAATCAGACGTTTATCTATATCGCGAGCTACAATACGGGCAGATCGTCTCATAGCTTCTGCGTCTGCCATGCTTGTGCCGCCAAATTTTGCTACTTTAGTGAGAGTTGGCATCAGTTTTTTAAAATTTGTTATAGCTTATTAATATACTGAAAAGCGCTGTAGTATTCAGACAGAAATTGCTGTTTTGTTACCTGTAGTGATTGAGCAATAGTAATTACACTGCCAGGTAAATTGAGAGAGATTGTGAAAGCTGAATCTGAATTATTGTATTTATAAATACATTTGTATCTTTAAGACTACTAAAAAAAGTTTAAATACCAATATTAATCTGACAAGGTGATTATTTATGCCCAGCGGAAAGAAAAGAAAACGCGCAAAAATTGCTAAGCATAAGCGAAAGAAACGATTACGTAAGAATCGTCACAAGAAGAAAAAGTAAAGTACTATTTATTTAACTTAATAAAGGCACGCTCGGCGTGCCTTTTTTATTTTAAGCTGCGTGATCTTTTACTGTTTCATCAACAATCTCAACAACGCGCTTCGCTTTGTAGAGTAAGTGAATAAGTTTTCGGTCTACAAATTTGTGAACGTCACATAGACTCTTCAAATCTGTAAACGAATATTGAAAGTAGGAGATGAAGGTTCCGAGGAAATGATTAAATCTGTAATAGCTGAGGATAGAACTCCTGACAGTTTCAACATCGGAATAAATGAAGGCGAAGCAGCCGGACAAACCATCAAACACCTTCACATACATGTAATACCAAGATACGAAGGAGATGTGGAAAATCCTGAAGGAGGAATCAGAAACATAATCCCAGGCAGAGGAGACTACACCTGAATCCGAAACAAACTTGATACTTAGTAA